>JBAUOX010001209.1:0-11346 GCA_049579985.1 Isosphaeraceae bacterium
GAGTCCTAGCAGGACGCACGGCGTGATCGCATGGACCAGCGAGGCCCAATCCTGGCCGCGCGGCGAGAGCGGCTCGACCTGGATCCTCAGCTCGGATGACGGGGAACATTTCCGGGCATCCACGAAGACGGCCGCCTTGGCTGCCGCCAGCTCGGCGGCCAGCTCCGGGGTGAGCTGAGCCAGGCTCATCGATCGCACATCCGGGCGCTGCCAGCGCCCCACTTCGTCGGCGATCAGGCAGCCCAAGGCGTCGTCCCGGCGCAGCGTGTTGCCGTGGCCGATCACCAGGATCGAAGCTGTTCGCGAGTCGGGCATCGCACCTCTCTCAGTCCCTCCAGATCTCGTCCTGGATCGTACCATCAGCCGCGACGAGCTGGACGTGCAGCGGCATGGAGCCAATCGCGTGAGTCGAACAGCTCAGGCACGGGTCGAAGGCGCGGATGCCTGCCTCGATGCGATTGAGCACGCCCTCGGGAATGCGCGGTCCCTGGATGTAATGTCCGGCGATCTGGGCCACGGTCCGGTTCATGGCCAGATTGTTTTGACCGGTCGCGATGATCAGGTTGACCCATCGGATCAGGCCATCCCTGTCCACCTGGTAATGGTGGAAGAGCGTGCCCCGGGGCGCCTCGCTGACACCCACACCATCGAGCCGGTTAATCCCGGCGACGGCACGAAGGTGGTCCGAGGTCAAGTCGGGGTCGTCGATCATGCGTTCGATCAGCTCGAGAGCGGCCAGGATCTCGATCAGCCGGGCGTAGTGGTAGAGGAACGATGAGGTGGCCGTGCCGTGGAACCGGTAGCGGTATTCCTTGAGTTCCAGGTCGGCGCGGGGAACGCCCATGTGCGTGCAAACGTTGAGCCGGGCCAGCGGGCCGACGCGGTAGATTCCCTGGGTGGCGCCCAGCGGCTTGTAATAAGGCGACTTGAGGTAGGAGTCGGGCTGGACCGCCTCGCCGATGTATTGCTGGTAGCAGACAGGATCAACCTGGTCGGCCACGATCTCTCCATCGGAGTTGACGAATCGGAGATTGCCGTCGTAATGCTCCCAGCTCCCTTCCTCGGAGACCAGGGCCATGAACAGCGAGGGGAAGTCGCCGAAGCTGATGGCCTCTTCATGGAACTGATCGAAGACGGTCTTGAAGCGGCCCAGCGCGAGCTGGGCGGTCTCGAACGCTTCGGGCAAGCGGGAGCGGATGTGATCGCGGCCCTCGCGGGCCAAGCAGGCTCGGACGCCGCCCGGCACCGACCAGGCCGGATGAATTTTCTTGCCACCCAGGAGCTCGATGATCTCCTGGCCGAACTGCCGCAGGCGAATGCCCCGACGCGCGAAGTCGGGGTCGGCGGCGATCAGGCCGAAGATGTTCCGCGCGGCCGGATCGCCATCCATGCCCAGGATCAGGTCGGGCCCGCTCAGGTAGAAGAACGACAGCGCGTGGGACTGGACGATCTGACCCAGGTTCATGAGCCGGCGGAGCTTGTTCGCGGCCGGCGGAATGGTGACGGCGAGGATCTTGTCGCCCGCCTTGGCCGAAGCCAGCAAATGGCTGACCGGGCAGATGCCGCAGATCCGGGCCGTGATACCGGGCATCTCCCACAGGGGACGCCCTTCGCAGAACTTTTCGAACCCGCGGAAGTCGGCCACGTGAAACCGGGCGTCGCTCACCTTGCCGGCGTCATCGAGCTGGATCGTGATCTTGGCGTGACCTTCGATCCGCGTCACGGGGTCGATCAGGATCTGCTGCGTCATCGGTCTGACCTTCGTCCTTTCAGCCGAACATGAGATCGGTACCGGCGAGCTGGGCGGGATGCCGGCCGATCAGTTGCTCAAGCACCGCACGGATCCGCGAGGCGGGCGGGGGACAACCCGGAATGTACACATCCACCGGCACGACGCCATGGATCGGGACGACCCGGTCCAGGAGTTGGGGCAATACCCCCGGGCTGCCGGGAATCTGGGCGCCCATGTCGCCGTTGTCCATGTAGGACCGGAACAGCACGACCTCCGCGGCTCCCAGCGGGTTGCGCATCGCGGTGACGTTGCCGGTCACGGCGCAATCGCCAAAGGAGATCAAGATCGTCGTGCGCGCCCGGACCATCTTGACGAACTCGAGATGGTCCTGGTTGGCCACGGCGCCTTCCATCAGTGTCACGTCGACCCGCTCGGGGAAAGCCTTGACGTCGATCAAGGGGGTGAAGACGATATCGATCATCCCCGCCAGGTCGATCAGGAACTCGTCGAGATCCAGGAACGACATGTGGCATCCGGAGCAGCCCCCCAGCCACATGGTTGCGAGCTTCAGATGTTCCATTGCTTCTTCTCCCGGGCGTTGATGAGGAACGTGAGCATCGACCGGTCGCGTTTCATCTCGGCGACCGTGGAGCCCTGGCCGAAAATGGCCCCGGTGGGGCAGGCTTGCATGCACTTGCCGCAAGACGTACAGGTCGGCGATGTTCCCCAGGGTTGATGCATATCGGTGATGACGCGGGCGTTCACCCCGCGATACGCGACGTCCCAGGTGTGGGCGCCTTCGACCTGGTCGCAGACCCGCACGCATCGGGTACAGAGGATGCAGCGGTTGTGGTCGATGCCGAACCGCTCGTGGCTGATATCCACGGGCAGCTTGGGGTAGAGATAGTCGAACCGCACGTGGTCCATGCCGACCCGCACGGCAAGGTTCTGGAGCTCGCAGTTGCCGTTGGCCACGCACACGGCACATACGTGGTTGCGCTCGGCGAAGAGGAGCTCGACGATCATTCGCCGGAAGCTCCCGAGCCGCTCCGTGCTGGTCTGCACCTTCATTTCCTCGAAGACCTTCGTGGTGCAGGCCGGCATCAATCGGGGTGGATCGCCGACCTCGACCAGGCACATCCGGCAGGCGCCCACGTCGGCGACGCCCTCGAGATGGCAGAGGGTCGGAATCGAGATCCCCACTTCGTTCGCGGCCTCGAGAATCGTCTGGCCGCCGTGCGCGTTGATGAGCCTTCCGTCGATCGACAGGGTCTTGACCGCGGCCATGATCACCGCCTTCACCAGTCAGTCACGAGGGAGACGGGCCGCCCTGGCGCAGGGCCAACCCACCGATGCTCACATTGGGGACGACGGCGCTTTTGCGTCGTCGCGAAGCAGCTCCAGGTATTCGTTGCGGAAGTAACGCAGCGTGCTCAGCACGGGGTTGGGGGCGGACTGTCCCAGGCCGCAGAGGCTGGTCAGTTTCACCATCTGACAGAGCGACTCGAGCCGGGCCACGTCATCGGCCGTCGCCTTCCGTTCGGTGATCCTGGTCAGCAGCCGGTGCAACTGGACAGTCCCGGCGCGGCAGGGGATACACTTGCCGCACGACTCGTCCTTGCAGAACTCCATGAAGAACTTGGCAACGTCGACCATATTGGTGGTCTCGTCCATGACAATCATGCCGCCCTAGCCCATGATCGAGCCCAGTTGCACGAGCGACTCGTAATCGACCGGGGTGTCGAGCGCCGCGGCCGGGATGCAGCCGCCCGAGGGGCCGCCGGTCTGGACCGCCTTGATCTTGCCGCCCTCGGGCGCGCCGCCGCCGATCACCTCGACGATCTCCCTCAAGGAGGTCCCCATCGGCACCTCGACCAGCCCGGTGTTGCGGATCTTGCCGGCCAGGGCGAAGACCTTTGTCCCCTTGCTCTTCTCGGTGCCGATCGCGGCGAACCAGTCGGGCCCGTTGCGAATGATGACGGGAATGTTGGCGAAGGTCTCCACGTTGTTGATGAGAGTCGGATTCCCCCAGAGTCCCGAGGCGGCCGGATAGGGAGGACGGGGCCGGGGGCTGCCGCGCCGGCCCTCGATCGAGGCGAGCAGCGCCGTCTCCTCGCCGCAAACGAAGGCGCCGGCGCCGATCCGCAAATCGACACGGAAGTTGAACGGCGACTCGAAGATCTGGGTTCCCAGCAGCCCGAGCCGCCGCGCCTGGCGGATCCCGGTCTCGAGCCGGCGGATGGCCAGGGGATACTCGCCCCGGACGTAAATGTAGCCCATGTCGGCCCCGACCGCGTAAGCGGCGATGGCCATGCCCTCGAGGACCCGGTGCGGGTCGCTCTCGAGCACGCTGCGGTCCATGAAAGCGCCGGGGTCGCCCTCGTCGGCGTTGCAGACGACGTACTTGTGCGGCCCCTGGTTCTTGGCGACCGTCCCCCACTTCAGCCCCGTGGGATACCCGGCGCCGCCCCGGCCCCTCAGGCCGCTGCGGGTGACGGCGTCGATCACCTCCGCGGGATTCATCTCTCGAACCACTTCGTGGAGCGCGCGATAGCCGCCGGCCGCGATCGACGATTCGATACGCTCGGGCTCGATCGCGCCGCAATTCTCCAGCACGATCGACTTCTGGCGGGCGAAAAACGGCCGGCCGGGATCGCACCGCCGGGCGGTCACCGCGCCGCCGTTCAATCCGGACACGATCGAGGCAGCCTGGTCGGAGCCGACCCGTTCGTAAAGGCTGCTCCCGGGATCGAGCTGGACCAGGGGGCCCTCGCAACAGAGCCTCATGCAGCCCACGGCGCAAACCTCGACGGTTGCGCCCAGGCTCGCGTGCTCGACAGCCTCCTCCAACCGCTTCTGCACGTCATGAGCACCCGACGAGAGGCAGCCGGCCGCCGTGCAAACGCGAATCCTGATCGGCTTTCGCGCCGCCAGCTCCTTCTCGGCGATTTCCTGGAGCTCAACCAGGTCCATGTTCCAGCCATCCTTTCATCCGCCCCTCGGCCTCGGCGGGCTCGACGGCGCCGCGGACCTCGCCGTCGAAGACCACGACCGGCGCCAGGCCGCAGGCGCCCAGGCACCTGGCGGTCTCGACCGAGACGAACGGGCCGTTTTCCCTGGATTCCCGGTTCTCCCGGGCCGCGCACGCGCGAACAGTGGCCAGCAGCGTCTCGCCCCCCTTCACGTAGCAGGCGGTACCCATGCAAACAACGCACGTATGAGCACCTCTGGGCGCGAAGGTGAAAAAGTGGTAAAACGTCGCGACGCCGTAGACCCGGCTGGGGGGAAGCTTCAGGCCGTGGGCGACGTAAAGCAGGATGTCGTCTTGAAGGTAGCCGAAGAGCTCCTGCGCGGTGTGCAGCACCTCGATCAGAGCGTCGGCCTGGAACCGCTGCCGCTTCATGCTCGCGTCGAGCATCTTGAACCGGTTATCGCCGCTGGGATGAGCTTTGCCCTGATCGGCACTCGGGGACTTTTGCTGGATTTCGGCCATGGTCGCACATCGCCTCCACGGTGAGGGCCGCGCCCTTGGTCAGACGGCGGGGCGGCCGGGAGGATCGCCGCGATGCGTCTGCGCACCGCGGTAGTACCTTAGAGTTTGCTCCAGAACTCGACAGGAATCAAGAGGACGGCCCGATCGCCACACGCTCGGTCTTCGACGAGCGGAAGCAAAAGAGAGCATCGCTCGAAGAGCGTGTTGCGACAGTCTTGGAGGCACATGGCAAGCTGGAGAACTTATCTTCGAAGATTCTCAAATCAATCGCTCGCCTCCCGATGGTACCGAAGGATGGTCTTGGTGAAACCCAGGGAGCCGGTGGGGTCAGACCGGGTAACTTGAAACTCGGTCTGCCCCCATGCCCCCGCACGGGACCCTCCGCCGCTAGGGCTCACCCCGCAGCCTCGACGAGGCCCCGGCCACCCTCTCGACGAGCCCGTCTGCGGGACACCGCCAGCACCCCGGCACCCAGGCCCAGGGCCAGCAGCACTGCGCTGCCCGGCTCCGGGACGACGCTGGTGCCGATGCCCTCTGCATAGAATTGGACGTTGTTGAGCAGCTCGGTTGTCGTGCCAGAGGTGTTCGGAATCCCTGAGATTGTGAAAGTGAAATTCGTATTATTGAAGGGGCCCACAAGCACCCCCGTAGTGGCCAACAGGATGGGGCTGGTTGGGTTGCTGATGTCGAACCCCTCGAAGCGCATGGCAACCCCGGGGTCGCTCGCGAATATACTCCCGGTGAAGGCCACCGTATGCGAATTGACCACCGACTCCACCAGATCGAATGAACCGCTGGAGATATAATGGGTGGGCGTCACGTAGGGCAGAAGATCTTGGCCGCCGTAACCGGTGATATCGCCCCCGCCTTGTGTATACTTCACGTTGGCACCGAAGAGCGCGGCGGCGGCGCGGGCACTGCCCGTGATCTGCGTAGCCGCGTTGCAGCCCTTGAGATTCGGACCCAAGCTCGCGCTCGGGAAAAAGACACCACCCGCAGCGCCATCGGTAGAGGTGTAGGTCGGTGCCGCGGGGGGGGCATTGGGACTGCACCAAACATTTACGGTGAACGACCCAAAAGCAGCTCCGTTGACGTCCATACTACCAGCCCGAGTTGGACTGGCCGATGCGAGGGTTAACGTCACCGTCAACGCCAATACCCAGCAACCTTTTCGGAGAACAAAGCACAACGGTCGGATTGTACAGCGCGATCGCATGGGTGCACTCCTTTGAGAAAGCGACGAAAACGAGGGGCGGAACGGGGTCGGGAACCGATTTCCCGATTCGTCCCGGGACGTTCAAGGGGTCGAAACGTCGCCCCCGACCCTCCTCATGGAAATGACACGCGGAAGTGGGCCCCCCTCATAGAATGACACGCGGAAGTGGGCCGCGCCTTTCACGAATTCTCGAAAAAAATCGAATCCCGCCCTTCACCTGGCCTCGACCCAGCTCGTACTCATCCCTCCAAGAAGCACCATTCCTTGTGCTGCATCTTGACCAGACAGCGGAACTTCTGCTTCGTGCGATGGTCGAGGGTCCAGACTTGCTCGGGCGTCAGGTCCAGGGTCGCGGCGATTTCGGCGATCGTGCGACCTTCCATCCAGTGCATGTAGAACACCCGGTAGCTGCGCGTGGGGACCTTCTGGCGCAGTGCGTCGAGTACCCGGTGCACCAGCACGCGCCGCCGCTGCAGCTCGTATTCGGGCGCCGGATCGCAGGCCGAGCCGAAGAGCGCGATTTCCAGCTCGGGCGTCAATCGGTCCAGGGGATGCCGGGTGCGGCGACGAACCAGGTCGGCGGCTTTGCTCTGAACCAAGCAATAGAGCCAGGAGCGAAACCGGCCGCGGTGGGAGTCCGGGCAGAATCCTCCCAGTCGCGTGACGAGCGCGATCCAGACCTCTTGGACGCAGTCGTCGAGGTCTACCGCGCGCGCACCACACGCGACGGCCAGGCGCCGAATGAGGGGATCATAGACCCCGTAAAACTTGTGCCAGGCCGTGATTGAATGCCAAGGTGGTGAACGGCGGCTGCGGAGGCAGTCCAGGTAGGCCTGGGTCTTGTGGAGCAATTCCGGGTCGATGTCGTCCTGATTCGAAGAGGCAACGGGGGCCTGGGAATTCTGGCTGGCCATGTGTCTGCATCCGAACAGAGGTTGCCACTCGACATCCCTATTCCGAATCACGAATGGAGACGCCTCATCTTGCCGATCGCGGCGCAGCCGGTTCGGCTATGTTTCGGATTCGGCGACGTTTCGGAAAGTGTGCATGTCCTCGATCGCGATTGCAACAAAAAAAAGAAAATCTTTTGGTTTTTCCGTCCAGGAAATCCGAAGCCCTTATCCTGAGTTCAGTTCCGTGAATCTGACCCGAATGGGAAAGCACGCTGGACCGCTCGAAGCTCTTGGGGTAACACGGCCAAAGGTCGTGGTCTTGGCGAGAAAAAGGTGGCAGGAACCGAAAAACGACCTTCCTGCGTCCATGTACCCGAAATCGGTCCCTGACACCTTATCTGCACCGTCCTTCTGACCCGGCCAATGCCGAGAAACAGGTGGCAAGTTCTCACTCCGAGTCATCGATCATGAAGTCTCTACAATCATTTCTCCGTTTTTTCACAATATCTGCAATCGCCCAACATAGTTCGGGGATATGTTGACCCCCGGTCTTGGGTTCCCGCGCAGGGTCTCAGCCCATGACTCTCACGGCTGTCTCCGTCTCCGTCGAGTCGTGGAGCAGCCCCTGTTTCGTCTCTGGGCCCTTTTGCAACTTTCGAGGAGGATCCCGTGAAGCATGTAATGTGGCCGTTGTGCGCAGTCGCGATGGGAGCGGTGTTCATGGTTCCGGCTTCCGCCGGCCAGATCGGCGACGTCTTCTACATCGACATGGAGAATCACAATCTGACTCAACCGAGCAGCGTCACCAGTCCTGAGCAACTCCTGGGCAACCTCGCCGCCCCCTATCTGAACAGTCTCATGACCCCCGGCAATCCGAATGCCGCCCAGACCTCCTGGGCCAGCAACTATTACAACGTGGCGCCCGGAGTTCACCCGTCGCTGCCGAATTATCTCTGGCAGGAAGCCGGCACGAATTTCGGGGTGGCCAACGATAACCAACCCTTCGGCCCCGGCGGCGTGAACCAGGGCAGCGCACTCAGCCTCAGTGGGTTGCTCCAAGCCAATGGCATCTCCTGGAAGTCCTACCAGGAAGACACAGACATCAATAAACAGACCGGTGCGGTCCTGCCGACGAGCCAGTGGACTGTACCCCTGAACAATTCCAGTGGTACCTTCACCCCCGGCACCAACCCGTATAACGGCAGTAATCAGTATAACTTCGCGACCAAGCACGACGGGCAGCTCTATTTCAACGCCACGAACGGCGGCGATAACACGCTCCCCTCGAACCCGCTGGCCGCCCACTATGCGCCGCTGCAACAATTGCAGACGGACCTCGCCAACAATACAGTCGCCCGTTACAACCTGATCACCCCCGATCAGTACAACGACATGCACACCCCATTGACGAACGGATTTACATATAACGGTACTCATTACACAGGCGATCAGGCGGCGATTGCGCAGGGCGACAACTTCCTTTCCATGGTCGTGCCGATGATCACAAGTTCCGCCGCCTACAAGAACGGCGGCGCGATTGTGATCTGGTACGACGAGACCGAGGGCGGTGACAACAAGCAGTTCACCCTGCCCGAGATCGTGATCTCGCCTCTTGCCAAGGGCGACGCGTACGACAGCACCTTGACCTACACTCACTCGTCCGACCTGAAGACGATGGAGGAACTCTTCGGCGTCTACGGCCCGGGCGGTTCGTTCTTGGGCGACGCGGGCGCCCCGGGCACGAACGATCTCTCCGATCTCTTCGTGGCCGGCTCGGTAGTGCCGGAACCCTCGGCGCTCGTGCTCTCCGCCATTGGCGCCGCCTGCCTGGCTGGCTGGCACTGGGGGAGGAGAAAGCAGCGCACCATTTCCGCTTGAACTCATCCTGGATGAGCCCATCGGTGAAGTTGAGGTAGACCGCCTTCGTCCGCCCTCTTGCGCGTCGCCGGTGAATCCAGGTGGTCACGCTCGGCGCAATTACGCCGTGGTCCAGTGCCTGGGGAAGAAAAAGGTGTCAGGAACCGAAACATGACTTTCTTGCATCAATGTACCCAAAATCGGTTCCTGACACATTATCTGCCCCCGGGATTGCAACGCGTTCCCTTTGCGACCGGGAGTCATGCCATGGTCGGCCTTGACATACATATCAGCAGGCGAAACGACAGGGGCAGGATTTGAAGACCAAGGCGAATCAGTTGAGGCAGGCGGGTCGGACGAGTGGGACTTTCGTCCCGGGGGAATTGCAGCGTTGATCCAGTTGAAGATGGGGGGAGGATGATTGTGAGCAGTTCTTAAGCCCATCCCTCTCAACATGCAAGAATGGCCGATTTTCCGAGGTTTTTTGCAATCTGGCTCCGTCTTCCGTAGTTCTCGGCCCCGGTTTTTCTCAAGAAGCCAGTGTTTTTGACGGTTTCCCATGTTGAAAGGGATGGTTCTTAAGCCTGTACATTCGAGCCTTTTTCAATCCTGCTACAGGACCATAGCTGGTCTCGATTTGATTCTGTAGCTCGTTCAGTGCGACCTGCACTTCATGTTCCGATGCACCAGTTTGTCTGACGATCTCTAAACGGCTTTTCCAATCTTCACTGAGAAGACTCAGGACTTGTTGCTGAAGGCTATCCATCGAAAGTCTCTCCTCTAGACAGTAGTTTCCGGGTTTTACTGTACTAATTGTATACAAACGATCATTAACAGTGGCAAGAGTACATGTCTAAGTCTCAGTGACGGGTGGCTCAGGTCGGGGCGAAAAGCCTAAATACGCAATGCCTTACACCAATTTAGAGCAAACAATATACGAATTCGGGTTGATGTTATTCGGTCGTTTATGTATATGCGGATGTGACCATCGCACGTATGCGTAACGAGCACAGCCTGACCGAAGTCTTTGATTTTACAGGGTTTGCGTATACAGTAAATCCTGGAAGCTACTGTCTAGTTACAACCATGTCTTCGTCTAGAACCTCACCCTTATGTTAATGAATACGGATTTCTGATGCAAGGGAAAAAAGCGTCTCCTGCTCGTCCCTGGAGGAACTTCTTCCAAATCTTCTCTCAACCGGGCAAAGGGGACATAGTGGATTGTGATCAGATTTTGGGTAAGATGGGTAATGGACTTATCTCCCCCGACGCTCGCTCCAGGACAAACCGCGATGCCGCGCACTGCCCGTGCCTCAGCCGCCAATCCATGCTACCACATGCTGAACCGGGGCCGGAACGCACCGTTCGGTACCGACCCCTGGGTTCTCAAGACCGCCACCACATTGGGCCTGGAGTCCGCTCTTCGGGCGCGGGGCAACCCTCAACTGACAGGCGACAGGGCAAGTGATGCCTGACAAGGCCCTCCTTACCCGTCTTGCCCAACCTGGTGGGATAATTCACTATGTCCCCCTCGGCCCCCCTATGTCCCCTATGTCCCCCTCGGGCCCCCCTCGGGGCCGCAAATTTCAGCGGTCAAGAATCGGCCTTGGTAGCATCCACCCTCGCAATCTACGCCCAAGCTTGGCATCGTCCGCCGGCCGTGATACACTGGATGGTGAAGGAGATTGCAATACATGACGATCCATTTACCCCAAGACGTGGAAAATTCGCTGCAAGCGGCCGTTCATAGCGGCCATTTCGCCTCAGTGGATGAGGCGATGATGGAAGCCGACCGCCTACTCCTCAGAGAGCTGAAGCTCGGCTACCTGCCACACCCGCCGGCCCGCGACGATAACCCGCCCGATCCGGTCTTGGGCTGCATGCGTGAGGACGCCGAGCTGATGGATGAGATCGTTGCCGACGCCTACCGCCACCGGCGGGAGGAGACTTGGCGAGAATTCGACCTTTGAACAAGTCCCTCCTCGATACCGACATCTTCTCGGACATCACCAAAGGAGTGAATCCGACCGTCGCCAGCCACGCCACGGCCTACAGCAAGGCGTTTCCTAGCGCTCGCCAGTTGGTGCGCCAGGACGGGGGTGTGACCGCCCCTCGGGCCGGACGGGGCCGCCCCGGCTGGCCGATGGCCGCGCAC
>JBAUOX010001210.1:0-4922 GCA_049579985.1 Isosphaeraceae bacterium
GACCCAGGAGTGAGTCTCACTCGCCGTCAGGAAATTGAAGGCATGGCTCCGCTCGGCCGAGGCGTACTCACCGCTAGGCTGGAGCACGAGAATTGTTAGCTGGTTCTCATCACAGATCCAGACCTCCGGAACACGGAATCGCCGGTAAACTTCGACGGCATCATTTGCCTCATGGCTGGTGACCACTTCGATGGCCAGGTCGGGGGGCGGATCGACTTTCAGGCTGATCTTCTTCCTGCCGCGAATCTGATCAAGGTTGGCGAGATAATACGTCTGGTCCCCCTCGACGCTCCCTCGTTTGGCCCGGCGACGAAAGGTGGTCGAACCCGCCATCACGCAAGGGATTTCAAGTTCCGCGACCAGAGTCATGATGAAACACCCCAGGAGCTCCTTCAAACGCTCGTGGAAGTAGGACGGCGACAAGAGAAGCAAGCTCCCATCAAGATAGACCATTCGCGGGATCGAACGTTCGCCTCGAACTTTCAAGAGCGTGGTGTACCCCTTCCAGCCGATATCCCGGAGCACGACGCACTGGTCGCCGTCTCCCTCAATGGACGGGGATGGTGTGATCGGATTGTCGACCTCTTCGGTGCTCGGAGAGGCCTGAATTTCTGTGACCATCTTGGAAAGCCTCTGGGACAGATTGTTTGGCGGGGCGGTCAGCTCCTGGAGTGGTTATCTCGAGGATTTGTATTCCGCCTCGGCCTCGGCCAGCTCCAGTTTCTTCTGGTGCAGCGATCGGATCTTCTTGAGAAAATCGGCCTTCCTGCGGAGCCTGGACTCCGGCGAATCCGGGGCGTGATCGGCTGCGCCCGTCCCCGTGCAGACCACCACGAGCAGGGCGGTCAGCAATTCCGGCGCGATGGCGCAGCGGCGCGGTCCAGACATCGGTACGACTCCGCTTCGATGGGTTCAGCGTCCCCGTCCCAGAAACTCCTTGATCGAATCGTAGATTCCTTCCTTGTTACGGATCTCGGAGAGGGCGAGATTAGGGATTTCGTCGAAGGCTTCCTCGAGCTCGCGGTAGAACTCGCCCGATCCGTAGGGGCTCTCGACCTGCCCGTAGCAGAAGAGGTTGCACTTGGGCAGGAGCTGGTCGCGCAAGAGGCTGATGCAGTTGCGGTTATCCTCGCCCCAGTTGTCGCCGTCGGAGAAGTGGAGTACGTAGATGTTCCAGTCGATGGGGGAATGGAACTCGTCGATGATCTTGTTCGCCAGCGTGTAGGCCGAGCTGATCCTCGTTCCGCCGCTTTCCCGGGTATGGTAGAAGGTGTGCTCGTCGACCTCGCGGGCCACCGCGTCGTGGATGATGTAGCGGGTGGTCACGCCGTCGTACTGGCTTTTCAGCCAGGTATCGATCCAGAAGGCCTCGGTCCGGACGATCTCCTTCTGGTCGTCGGTCATCGAGCCCGACACGTCCATCAGGTAGAGCACCACCGCGCTGAACTGAGGCACGGAGATCGGGTTCCAGGAACGGTAGAGCTTATCTTCGCGGATCGGGATGACCAGGGGATCGCGCGGATCGTACTGGCTCGAGGCGATCTGGCGCTTGAGTGCCTTCTTGTAGGTGCGCTTGAAGTGGCGCAAGCTTTCCGGGCCGGCCTGGCGGATGCCGGTGTACTTGTCCTTCTCTTCAATGATGTTGGCGCGGCCCTTGGGCATGATCCGGGGCAGCGCGAGCTCCTCACCCAGGATCTGGGCAAGGTCGTCCATGGTGAGCTCGACCTCGAGGATATGATGCCCCGGTGCCTCGGCGGCCCCCTGCCCCGACTCGCCGTCGCTGGATCGCCCGATCGGGGTCCCCACGTCGCCGGGCCCTTGCCCCACGCCGCCGCGGTTCTTGGTCCCGTAGCGGAACTCGGGGATCTCGATCTGCGGCAGCGGGATCGACACGAATTCGCCGCCCGACTTGCCGATCAGCTCGCCGTGGGTGATGTACTTGCGCAGGTCCGACTTGATCTTTCCGCGGACGATCTGCTTGAACCGATTGGAATCTCGATCGATTTTTCGCACCACCGCTCCCCAACCCCCGCCGTTGCGTGTCTTGGATCAACGATTTCGGCCAAACCTCAAGTTCTCGAAAGGTCAGCCGACGTCGCGTTCCTGGTTACTGGCCCAACTCCGAACTCTCTTCAAGTCGGATTGCTCGACCCGCCGTCGCGCAGAGTCGAAATTCTCTCCGGCTGGCGGAGCGCCGCGCAAGCGGCGACGTCCGCGGCCCGGAAGGATTGACGATCCGACCGCAGGTGAGATGGAAAAGAACAGATTGGTTCCCGCCGGCTCGAATCAGAATCAGCGCTGCAGTGAGCGTCCGAAAGGGTAGGTCGTGGCAGCAGTTCTTTCGCGACGATCCTGTTCCGGGATGATGTTCGGTCACGCTAACGTACATTATAGCAAATTTTAGACCCGGGCATATCCCGGATTCAAGGAAACAATCGAGACTTTGCGGGGCGAACGCGTCTGTCCTCATGCCGATGATGCATTTGCCCAACTTTCCGGCGAGCCATGCGCAGTTGTCGGGCGATGAGAGCGAGTCGTCTGCCCGGCCGCACATGGTCGCCAGAAGGACGCCTGCGGGGCTGAGGTCGGGTCGGGTCGCTGACCGGCCTCCTGAGATCCTTCACCCCGATCGAATGGCTAGTGGCTGCCACGCTTGACGTCACCGCGCGCGAAAATGCTGGCCACGTAGTTCAAGACGTCGGTAGCCGAGTCCTCGTCGTAGCCGTAATTACGGATCAGGCGGGCCTTGACGATGTCGATCTTTTCCTGGGTGTCCTTGTCGACCACGCTTGAGACCAGGCTCGTGAGTTTGATCGTATCCTTCTGATCCTGGAAGAGTTTAAGTTCCAGGGCCTTCTGGAGCCGTTCGTTGGTCCGGTAATCGAACTTCTTGCCGTCAAGGGACAATGCACCGATGTAATTCATGATCTCGCGGCGGAAGTCGTCCTTGCGGCTCTCGGGGATGTCGATCTTTTCCTCGATGGACCGCATCAGCCGCTCATCCGGCTCTTCGGTCTGCCCGGTGTACTTGTTCCTGACCTTCTCCCGTTGAGTATAAGCCTTGACGTTGTCGATGTAGTTGCCGCAGAGGCGCGTCATCGCGTCCTCGTCGGCCGCAATGGCCCGTTGCACCTCGTTCTTCACGATGTCCTCGTATTCTTCCTTCACGAGCGAGAGCAAGTGCCGGTAGTGCTTGCGCGTTTCCTCGCTATTGATCAGCGAGTGATGCTTGAGCCCGGCCTCGAGCTCGTTGAGGACCATGAACGGATTGATCGATCGCTCGTTGGGATGAGCAACGAGGGCGTTGGACATCTTGTCCTGAACGTACCGGGGGCTGATGCCCTGCATACCCTCGCGCTCGGCCTCCTCGCGGAGTTCCTTGATGTTGTCCTCGGTGAATCCCGGCAGGGTTTTCCCGTTGTAGAGTTTCAGCTTCTGCATCAAGGTCAGGCCGGCATTCTTGGGCTCCTCCAGCCGGGTCAGCACTGCCCACATCGCGGCGACCTCGAGAGTGTGCGGGGCCAGCCGCTTGCCGCGGACCTTGCGGTCGTTGTAGTCCTTCTCGTAAATCCGGACCTCGTCGAACAGCCGGGTCACGTAGGGGACGTCGATCTTCACCGTCCGGTCGCGCAAAGCTTCCATGAACTCGTTGGATTGCAGTTTCTTGTACTCGGGCTCGTTGGTGTGGCCAATGATCACTTCGTCGATGTCGGTCTGCGCGAACTTCTTGGGCTTGATCTTGTGTTCCTGGCTGGCACCCAGCAAGTCGTAAAGGAACGCGACATCGAGCTTGAGAACCTCGATGAACTCGATGACGCCGCGATTGGCGATGTTGAACTCGCCGTCGAAGTTGAAGGCCCGGGGATCGCTCTCGGTGCCGTACTCGGCGATTTTCCGGTAGTTGATGTCACCGGTCAGCTCGGTGGCATCCTGGTTCTTCTCATCTTTCGGCTGGAACGTGCCGATCCCCACGCGATCCTGCTCAGAGAGGATCAAGCGGCGAACCCGGACGTCCTCGACGACCCGTGACCAGTCGCCCCCGGTCCGCTCCATCCGCTCGTTGAACATCTGGCGGCAAAACGGGCAGAGGTCCCCCTCGATCGATAGCTCGTAGACGCGCGGCACCGCCTCGGACTTGAGCAACCGCGTGACCTCGTCCCGATGCTCGCGCGGAATCAAGTGCAGTGGCTCTTCATGCATCGGGCACTCGGTGATCGCCTCCTCACCGTCGGGTCCGATCTCCTTCCAGCCGAAGCTGAAGAGTCGCCCTTCCTCGGTGCGCGAGTAGCGCTCCAGCCCCTTCTTGATCAACCGCGCAATCGTGCTCTTCGAGCTTCCGACGGGCCCGTGCAAGAGCAACACACGCCGCTCGGTGCCGTACCCGTGCGCGGCGCTCTTGAGGACGTTGACCAGGTTGATCATCGTCCGTTCCAGGCCATAAATCGCATCTTCGCCGGCGTTATCGGGGTCCTCGAAAAACTTGTACCGCAGCCGCTTCTCCTTGTTGACGATGATCTCTTCCGTACTTTTGCTCGTGATCATGTCGTAAAGGCGCTGGTACGCGGTCCGCGTCACGTTGGGATCGCGTCTGACAATGTCCAGGTACTCGGCAAAGCTACCGGACCAGTGCTTCTTCTGATAATCGTCAAGATTCTGGCGACTCGCGATCAGCGAGATCAGATCCGATCCTGTGGACATGAGAAAATTCCCTCCTGAAGGCGGCTCGATTTCTCTTCCTGCTTTGGCCCTTGCGTCCGTCGAGGGGGAGGACCCGGCTTGATCCACCGCCTCGACGCTGATCTTTCTCCCTCGGCGCGCAGGGTTGTAGCGTCCTCATTCTGGCTGAGGGCTCGGCCGAATTGTCAAGAAAACCTTGTGACGATGGGAACGCCCGTCGAGCCGGCTGCCTTCGGGCCGAACCT
>JBAUOX010001211.1:0-6034 GCA_049579985.1 Isosphaeraceae bacterium
CCCCCAATGTCATGGTTGCCTCAAGCTGAGCGTCGAGGGTCTCTCCGGCTGGAACACGTATGCCTCACCGAAGCTGCCGGACCTGTTTCGATAAGCCGTGAAATCAACGGCATGGTTGGCGATGGTATTCAGGCGATCTGGCGTTTGGCCAGTTCGGCAAACAGGCCCGGCTGCTGGACCAGATCTGCATAGCTCCCGCGCTGGACGATCCGGCCGGCTTCCATGACGTAGATCATATCGGCGTGCTCGATGGTGCTGAGGCGGTGGGCCACGACCAGGCGGGTCGCCTTGATCTCGGCGAGGCTCTGGCGGACCCGGTCCTGGGTCACGTTATCCAGGGCGCTGGTGGCCTCGTCGAACAGGAGGATGTGGGGCCGAGCGGCGATGGCCCGGGCGATCATGAGTCGTTGCCGCTGCCCGCCAGAGAGAGTGCTCTCCCCGTCGCCAAGGACCGTGAACATGCCCATGGGCATCTGGGCGATTTCCTCGTCAATCCCGCTCAGCCGGGCGGCTTCCCAGGCATCGTCGAGGGTAAGCGTCGAGGTGCCGATGATGTTCGAAAGGATGTCGCCGGGGGTCAACTTTCCGTTCTGGAGCACGACCCCGATCTGGCGCCGGACGGCCTGTAGGTCGAGCACCGAGAGGTCCTGGCGGTTGAAGTAGATCGAGCCGGCGGCCGGCACCTCAAAGCCGAGCAGCAGCCGGAGGAGGGTGGACTTCCCGGCGCCGGAAGGCCCGACGAAGGCGACGAATTGACCGGGCCTGATCTGCGCGCAGACGTCGTCCAGGACGAGGGGGCCGTCGGGCTGGTAGCGGAACGACACGTGGTTGATCTCGATCTCTCCGCTCAGCTCGCCGGGGTCGGCCCGGCCGGGGTCGATTTCGGGCAGCCCCCGCAGGATCGGCCAGGCCCGCTCGTAGAGCGGCACGACTTGGACGATCAGGCCGGCGTTGGCGCTGATCATGGCGACGGCGGCGAGGATCTGCGCGAACGCGGCGTTGAATGCGAGGAACTTCCCGAGGCTGAGCCCCCCGCCTTCGGCACGCGCGACTGTGGCGTAGAGCACGAGTGTAGCCAGGACGGAGGCCCCGGCGTCGAACGCCGACAGGTTGTCAGCCAGCCTGTGGGAGCGGATCGCGAGCCGACGCTGCTTGCTGAACTCCCCGGCCCACAGCGCCAGGGCTCGCGATTCGGCGGCCGCGACCCGGAGCCGAGAGATCCCCGATACCATCTGAAGCACCAGGCCGGCAATCCGCCCGCGCTGATCGTGGAGGCCCCGTTCGTAGCGCAACTGCCGTAGCGAGGTCAGAATGGTCACCGCAAACAGGGCGGTCACGAGCGTCGCCGTCAGCACCGCCAGGCGCGCGTCGTAGACGATCAGCAGACCGAAGGAAACCAGGGAGAATACCAGGCTAACGAGCGTCGTCCAGGCAACCTCAGTCAGCACCTGCCGGATCGCGGAGATCCCCATCGCCCGGGTCGCCAGGTCGCCCGACGAGTAGACCCGGAAAAACGAGGCTGGCAGGTTCAGGAGGCGGTCCCACAGGCCGGCCTCCACCGCGCCCTCCGCCCGGGTCTGCACGCGCAGGATCGCGACCCCCTGGACCAGACGAAGGAAAGCCCCGGCCATTGCGCCGAAACCCAGAGCGAAGAGGATCGGGATCAGCTCGGACCGCGCCAGCCCGGGAGTGATCGTGTCGAAGATCCAGCCCATGACGATCGGAGGAAGCATCCCGAGCAGCCCCCCGACGGTGCCGACCAGCACGACGGTCAACACATCACGAACCCCGCCGGAGAATCCGAGGCGCATGACATCCCAGAGGGTCAAGGCGCGCGGCGGGAACGGCCGGTAGAACGTGTAGCCGAACGACCGGATCTCGGACGCCACCGCGGCCGTCACAGGATCCCGGGTCTGGGCGACCGGGTCGATCAGCTCATAGCCCGACGGCGAGACCGGAAGCAGGGCGACCGGGTGCTCGTCCGCCGATCGGAAGCCGAGGAGCGGCCCGTTGTCCCGGCGCCACCAAGGCCCGGAGAGCAAGACCCGCCTCGTCCGCAGGTGCGAGGCGCGGGCGACGGCCGCGACGGGGTCACTCCCACGCCCTTTACCGGCGAGCCGCCCGGGGTCTTGGATCGGCATCCCCAGTTGCCCACCCACCAGTCGGCAGGCTGTGACCAGCGGTGGCTCATCGACCTCCGGGATTGCCGCGCCGTCCCGTTCCGGCTCGACCACGGCGGCCAACCGCGAGAGCGTCGATCGGAGCAGCCGCTGTTCTGACTCCGCCTTCAGGTGTAGCCGCTCGCGTTCCAGGCTCATGGCCTTCCGCCGGTTCTGCTCCGCGCACCGCGCGACGAGCTGGTGGAACCGCTCGAGGGCGGTCCAGGCCCCGGGACCGCCCGCGACATCGGCGGTCGTGAAGGTCGACAATCGGGCACCAGGCTGGGCCGCCATCCAGCCGGGGTCCACGAGCGGGGTCAGGCCGTCGCCGGGCCCCAGGGGCAGCTCCTCCCGGCCGAGGAACCGCGAGGTCCCCTGGTCGTGGATGACCCACACCAGCCCGCTGGCGGGGACGAGGTTCGTGACGTCCTCCAAGACGGCAGGCTGTCCGGCCGTGAGGATGCGCAGGGGCTTCGGAGCCGGACCGGGCGACAACCCCGCGATCAGCCCGCGGGCCCAGCCGTCCCACAGCGCCAGAGTCGTCCCCGAGAGCTCGGGGTCGCGGGCCAGTTCGACGAGCCGGGCGGGGCTGGCGTGGAGGATCCGCGTCTCGGGCCCCCCGACCGCGATCAGGGCCACCGGCTCGTCCGCCAGCATCCGGCGGGTGCCGCACACCATCTCACCGACCCCGGCCCGGAGCAGGTGGGATCGAGCCCCGGTCGCCTTCCCGTCGACCAGCGGCACGGCAAAGACGTCGACCTGACCCGAGACCACAAGCCAGCCGCCCTCGTTCTCGTCGAGCGACAAGGGGACGTTGCCCGCCAGTTCCCGCGGCGGGCCCTCACCGCCAAGGACTCCCTCGATTTCGCGCATCGTCTTGCCTCGCTTCGATTCACCCGGCCGCCCAGAGGGGGGTTGCCAACCCTGCGGCTCCGGCCGTCAAGAACTCCGAATCAGGCGACGGTAGAGCCCCCTGGTGCTGTAAAGAGCGTCGTGGGTACCACGTTGAACGATCCTGCCCTCACTCAGGACGATGATCTCGTCGCAGTCCCGGATGGTACTCAGGCGGTGGGCAACGATGAGGCAGCTACAGCCCCGCTGCCGGAGGTTGTCGTCAATCCGCTTCTCGGTGACGGGGTCGAGGGCGCTGGTGGCCTCGTCGAGCACGACTAGGGACGGGTTGTTGACCAGCGCGCGGGCAATCTCCAGCCGCTGGCGCTGCCCGCCGCTGAAGTTGCTCCCGGCCTCCTCGACCCTGCTGTCGTAGCCGCCCGGGCGTGCGGCGATATCGTCGTGGATACAGGCGTCCCGGGCCGCCCGCGCCAGGGCCTCCTCGGAGACGGTGGGGTCCCACAGGGTCAGCACATCGCGGACCGACCCCTCCACGAGGAAGAACTCCTGGTCGACCATGGACAGCGAGTTGGCCAGGACGTCCCGCGGGATCCGGTTCAGGGGCAGTCCGTCGAGGAGCACCTCTCCCGACCAGGGTCGGCTGAGGCCGCAAGCGAGCTTGGCCATGGTCGACTTCCCGCTGCCGCTCGGGCCGACGAGGGCGACCCGCGAACCTGGCCGGATCTCGAGGCTAAAGCCCGAAATGAGGGGCGGGTCGAGCCGGCTGTAGCCGAAGGTGACCGCTCGTATCTCCAACCGGCCTGTAAGCCGGGGCAAGGTCTCGACGGCCGGGCCGTCCGGCCCCGGTCTTTGAAACGTCGGGTCGATGGGGTGCCGCAGGACGTCGTCGAGGCGCCCCATCTCCCCCTCGACCTCTTGCAGTGTGCTGCCCATCCAGAGGAACTGCTCGACGGGCCCCATCAGGCTCACCGTCAGGCTCTGGAACGCGACCAGCATGCCTACCGTCATGTGACCGTCCATCACCCGCACGGCCCCCACCCCGAGGATCGCCACCGTGTTCAGGGCCGTGAGGAGCGACGGCACCAGCCCCAGCCAGAGGCTTGAGACCTCCATCCGCTGGCTCGACTCGAGCACCTTCGCCATCTGGCCCGACCAGCGGCCGAAGAAGTCGGACTCCGCGCCGGTCGCCTTCAGCGTCTCGATGGTCTGGAGGCCGGCCATCGACGTGCCCAGGAGCTTGCCGCGCTCCTGCAACAGCCGCATGTTGATGTCCTTCCGGCTCCGAGAGACGGCTTGGAGGGCAAGGAAATTGACCGCGGCGAACGCCAGGCCGACCAGCGTGAGGAGGACATCGTACGAGAACATCAGGCCCACGCACGCGGCGACGACCACGAGGTTCATCAGGTTGGCCGTCAGCTCCCCGGAGAGGAGCCGGGCAAGCCGGTCATTGATTTCGACCCGGGTGCCGATCTCCCCGCCGTAGCGCTGGGTGAAGAACTCGATGGGGAGCCTCAGGACGTGCTCGAAGTAGCGATAGGAGGAGACCAGGGCCAGCTTGGTCTCCAGCCCTGTCAGCGCGCGCCTCTGCAGCCACGTCAAGGCGGCACGGAGTGCGGCGGCGACCGCCATGCCGATGAGGAGCGGGCCGACCCACGACCGCCTCCCCGATACCAGGTACTCGTCGACAAAGACCCGCGTGAGGACCGGTGGGAACAACCCAGCCACCACGAGTATCAGGCTGGCCAGCAGCACGTAAAGGAGCCCGGCCCCGGAACCGCGGAGGCGGTCGCGGAGGGGTCCGATCAGGCCGCGACGGGCCCCGCCGGGCCGGAAGTCCGGCTCCGGTTCCAACGTCAGGACCACTCCCGTGAAGCTCTCCCCGAACTCGGCTTCGCTCACAACCCGGGGGCCTGTCGCCGGGTCGTTCAGGAACACCTGCCCGGGGGCGAACCCCTCGACAACCACGAAGTGGTTGAAGTTCCAGAACACGATCAACGGCAGCCGCAAGGCGAGCAGGTCGTCCGGCTGCTGGCTCAGCCCCTTGCACTTCAGGCCGTAGCTGCGTGCTCCCTTCAGGATGCTGCTGGCCTTGGTCCCATCGCGTGAGACCCCGCAGGCGCCCCGGAGCTCCTCCAGGGGGACGAACCGGCCGTAGTACCCCAGGACGATCCCCAGCGCGGCGGCGCCACACTCCACCGCCTCCATTTGCAGCACCGTGGGGGTCTTCACTCTGCGGATCTTCCGAGCGTGATCCGACAGGAATGGGAGTCTCATGGCGATGACCGGCCTCCTCGGCTCACGATGACGGACGCCCTCGCGGGCCGTCCTGGGCTCCGGGGTCGCGTCGAGGGCCCCCGGTCTGTCGTTGTCTGGGGTCGGCGCGTCCACCCGGCCGACTGGCGGCGCTCCTCGGCATCCCGGCCTCAGGACCCCGCACGGCCGGACCGCCCGGAAACGATCAGCCGCAACGGCCTGAGCCGGTCGACCGTGATCGTAGCGCGGCAGGGTGTCCCGCTGTAGAGGCCGGGGAACAAGTCGCCGGACGTTGGCCCCGGTCCTGGTGCCCTGGCCTCGGGAGTCAAGCCGACGACGACCTCCAGCAAAGGGCCACTGCGGAATGTCGGGTCCGCCCGCCATTCGTCGCCCAGCAAGCCGGCTATCGCCGACCGCGAAACCGGGTAGCGGCCGGCACTGACCACCCGCCCAGATAGGGCGCCGACACCCCCCGGGTCTGAACCCGCCGGCTCGACCCGCGCCTCCATCCTGGGGCGGACCTGGTACCCCGTATCGGCGGGGACGTACAGGACGGCATGGGGCGCGACCTCCGGCGATTCGAGCGTCACCAGCGGCGCGCCCGGCTCGACAGCCTCACCCTCGTGGACGGGGATGTCCAAGACCCGGGCCGCGATGGGGCTGTGGACCGGCTGATCGCACCCGGCGCCGCCTGTGGGGGCCAGGCGGCACAGTTCCTGTCCTGCGGCAACCCGCTCGCCGGCCTGGGCCGGGAGCTGGCAGACGACCCC
>JBAUOX010001212.1:0-2167 GCA_049579985.1 Isosphaeraceae bacterium
GGAGAGGTCCAGGTTCGTTGCTATTTATCGACACGCGAAAGGACGGGCTAAAGCCCGAATTCCCGCGCTCCTCCACTGCCCTTGAAAGGGCGTGGGTTCCGCGGGCTAAAGCCTCGATATTGCTGAAAAGTAGCTCCAATCTCCACAGTATTCCTCAAGAAATCGCGACTCCCGCCATCTCACCCGCTACACTCGGAAGCTCGCCGTCCAATCGCAGTGAGAATGCAAGTTTTGCGGGCAGTGCGTACTCCACGCGAGAGCTACCGACAAGCCGGGGATGCCGGAGACGCCGCGGGCTTCGCGTTTCTCGAGCCGGAGCGATTACCGATTGACGCGCTCAGTCCGTTGTGGCGCTCCCCTTGGCTTACGGTGAATCCGGGCGACCGCGACGGTGAGACCGACGAAGCCGAGCACGAGCAGGACGAGCCAGAGCGCCGCGAGCCAGGGGAAGTTCCAGAACCGATCGAGCACCCATCCGACGTAGAGGAAGGAAGAGATTCCGGCGCAGTAGACCAGGATCACCCGCGCCGGGTCGCGGCGCTGGCCCTGCACGATGAGGGTCTCGAGGATTCGCCGGCCGTCGCGGAACGCCCGCAGCTTGCTGACCGTGCCGGCGATTCGCGGCCGGTAAGGGACGGATACCTCAAGCGTTCGCAACTTTCTGGTCACGGCCTCGATGGCCAGCTCGGTCTCGATCTCGAAACCCTCGGAGCGCAGCGAAACGGTCCGGAGAAACATCGGGGAGAACGCTCGGTAGCCCGAGAGCAGATCGCCGGTTCCCTTGCCGATCAAGAGGCGAAAGGCCGAACGGATCAGCAGGTTTCCCAGGCCCCGAACCGGCGACATGGCGCCGGCTCCGAGTTCCGGCTGGCGGGCGCCCACGACCATGTCGGCCGCTTCATCGAGCACTGAAGCGACCAGAAGCGGTGCGGCCTCAGCCGGGTAGGTACCGTCTCCGTCCACAAGAAGGACGACGTCCCGGTCGCCAAGCAGGGCGAACGCCGCGCGGACGACGTGTCCCTTGCCTTGCTCGGCGACGATTTCCACGCGCACGCCCTGTTCCCGGGCGACATTCGACGTACCGTCGGTCGAGTTGTTGTCGAAGACCACGATCTCCGCGCCGGGCAGAGCGGTGCGGAACTGCGCGATCACCGTCCCTATCGCCGCGGCTTCGTTGAAGCATGGGATCGCGACGGCGATGCGCGGAGAGTTCTCCGCGGCTTGCAGATTCATCACGGCGGTGGGCATCACGGAAAGATCCACGGCCTTCCTTGTCATCACTGCGATTTTGCCTCGGCCAGCCAGCACTCCGCTTCGATCCGGTAATACTCGGAGGCGCCGACGTCGCTCGATCGCCCAAAGCCAAGCCGCCGGACCTTCTTGATCAGCGTCTCGAGCTTCTTCATCCGGTCCAGGTGCTCCTCGTATGTCGCGATCTGATCGGCCTGCCTGCCGCTGACACCCCTTTTCGCGTCCAGGAGCAGACGCGACCAGGCGTAGACGTCGAACGACCCGACCCGGGACTGCTGGTAGTATTGCCAGGTCAGGTCAAATTGCTTGAGCGCCGCGGTGTAGCGGGCTTCGGCCAGCGGAGATGGCTTGCGGGCTTCCTGTCCCTGGGGAACGGGTGCGACCGACACGCCAGCGAGCAGCAGACCCCAGCACACGAGCCGCAACGTCTTCACGGATCTCATCGTCGCCTCACCTCCCAGCCTCCAATGTCACGCCTGGGTCATGCGCAATCTGTCGACGATACTGGTACTTTAACGGACTGAGCTCGGCCACCTCACGATTGAATCGCAGGGCGTGCGGCAGGAGGATCGCATTGAGCGTTCCGTGAGTGCCAGCGACCAACTCGTCGGGCGACACGCGTGCCTGCGACGAGGACTTCGACAATTCGGCCGAACTCCCTACGCTACTGCCGGACGGTGGTATCACGCTGCCTGCTCCCATGCCCAAGGATCAAGGCCGTGGCTCGTGCGACCGACCACGTCACTTCCGGAGATTGGGGAATCACCCCGCGGCTTCAGGAAACCGCACGGCCTGCTTCCGGATCGGTCACTGCAGCGAATTGACCAGTTGCTCCATCTCCGAAGCTGCATGCCAGTCCCCGCGTGCCCGCGCCTTGACGATCCCGGTTTGGAGCATGGTCATGGCCGCTTCCGTT
>JBAUOX010001213.1:0-1548 GCA_049579985.1 Isosphaeraceae bacterium
CCCGGCCTTGGGACGATCCCGCTTTGTTTGGCGCTTTTTGGGGCATCGTCGCGTCGTCAGGGAGGAACTGCCCGACGCCATCGCCCTGTCCCGGTTGGCCTGCCGCGTGCGCACCTTCGTGGGACAAAGTTACAATCTTGTCACCCGTCGCATCCTCAATGACACGCTGAGAATCGTGTCCCACGACCGGACCGGAGCTTCCCTCTGTCATTGGCTCGTTGCTCTGCCCTTCATCGCAGCCACCCGCCTGCACCTCGCGCTGCTCATCCCCCATCTTCAGTTCGCCCTCCGCCACCTGGCATTCGTCATTTGCCATCTGTCCTTTGTCATCCGCCATCCGGCATTCGGCATTCGCCATCAGCCTTTTCTGCTTCCCCATTCCCCGTTCCGCATTCCGCATTTTCCGGAACGCTTCCAGCGTACCCAGCAGCTCTCGATGTCGGGCCGACTGGCACCGCCGGTGCCGCTCGAATGCCGGGCTGCAATCCAGCGCCGCGCGGTCGTACCGCTCGTCGGCCTCGTCGGCCTCGATTTCCTTATGCTCGGCCAGCAGGTCATTGAGCCGGCCGACGTGCCGCTCGATGACCGAGCGGATGAGGGTCAGCGCCGCGGTCTCATCACTGGGCGGCGGGGCGATCTCGCGATAGGGCACAAACTGGAAGCCGCCTTTATAGCCCAACGGCATCCCATCTCTGTCGTCCTTCCAGAACTTGTGGCCGCAGCGGTGGCCGAGTGCATCGAAGGCATGGAAGAGGGAATTGAGCTCCGGGTCGAAGTGCGCCTCGATACCGCGCTTACCCAGCAGCCCGACGAAGCGGATGATTTCCGGATCTCTCCAGGTGGCTTTGCGGTTCAGAACGTTCAGTAATTCGGCCCAGCGAGCGAGCAACCAGCCGCAGCCTTCGGCGCTTTCTTCGAGGCGGCGCACGATCACCGCCGGGTAGTCATCCGCAGTCGCACTTGAGTAACCCGGCCCTATCGCGGCCTGAAAAAACAGCTTGCTGCCGAGGTCGTGAACCTTCTTGAGCTCTTCCGCGCTGACCGTGTCCGTCCCCGACTTGTAAGCGCTCGCCAGTTGGTGCGCAACCATGAGCCAGTTCTGGCCCTTCCCCAGGACCCGTAGCCTGGGAGTCGGAGAACGGAATTCATTCCGTTTCTTCCCCGCCGATCGATTGGATCGCTCAAACGGCACCAATGGAACGGAAAAAACAGAATGAATTCCGTTCTCCGAAGAAGTCACCTCGGAGGCGCTCGCCAGTTGGTGTGCAACCCTGAGCAAACTGGGGCAGTTGCGCCCTCCGAAAATGGCCGCCTGCTACCCGTCCTGTCCTGGCGCACCAACTGGTGAGCGCTAGGGATTTTTTTTTCAGAACAATTCCTCACCATGGCCTGATAAGCCATACAACCGATACCGCCGGCCCGCCCCTGCTGTCGCGGACGCCCGATTCGTGGCCGGGCCTCGTGAGCAAGCACTTGCGCGCTCCTGAAAGGCGCGGAAGGGGCCACCAACTTTCTGGCACAAAGGTAACATGGTTGGCCACTTTCGCC
>JBAUOX010001214.1:0-4793 GCA_049579985.1 Isosphaeraceae bacterium
GGCGGAAGCGAGCACGTCGGAGTGCCTTGGTTCAGTTCAAGGGAAGGGTCGAGCCGGGCCGGGCCCCCGCAGGGGAGGGGCGTAAGCCGGTAGGGTGCGTCGAGCTTGCGATGACGCACCGCTCAGCGTCCCGGTGCGTCTTTGCGACGCACCCTACTTGCTGAGGGGGGCCGGGGTGGGCAACCACCCCGGTCTACCCGGCCCCTCGGCTTCGTGAAAAGGTAAGGGGCGAGCTGGGGACTCAGAAGGGCGAGTATATGCCGTCCGACGCTACGACCTGAGCGACTGCTTCAGCGCCTCGCTGGCAACGTTAACACCGATCTTCGTGGCGACATCCAGAGCCCAATTACCAGCGTTCTTGAGATGCTGAAGAACTGAGGCGCCATCTCCATTCTCAGCCGCTTCTTCGGCAGCACCGACTTCAGCGACGGCCTTGTCGTGGGGCGGCTTCTCAGCTTCTTTCCGCATAGCGTTGCGGAGAGTGGCCAACTCGCCTGAGAGAGCCTCCAAGTCGGGATTATAAGAACCATTCGCCTTCTTTCTCCCGACGTGGCCGTGCCTTGCGCCGTGCGGGTATGGTACCTCCCGGGCAGCACGACATTTCTCCCGCGGTGAACGCCGTGCAGACACTCGTCGCGACCAGAGACCACGGTGCTTGGCGCATCGCCCTGTTTCGAAACACTCCAGCGGCATTCCATGGCCGCCCTGAGCTGAGCGAGCAATTGACCGAGGAACTCCGTGAAGACCTGCGTCAATCATCCCCTGAGGCGAACTCTTGAGCCAATTCCACTGGATTGGGAACAACCTCAAGAAACCTGACGCAACCCGCGAGGTCATTGGCTCGGAGCATTCTGGCAGACCGATTTCCTGCCGGTGCGCTCACGCGCCAAGGTCGTACTCGCGGATCTTGTCGAAGAGCTGGCGACGGCTGATCCCGAGGCGTTCGGCGGTCCTGGTGCGGTTGCCGCCGCAGGCCAGCAAGGCACTCTCGATCGCGCGCCGTTCGACATCGGCCAGCAAGGCACGCAGCGGCAACGGCTCACCAAGGACTTCCACCACGGGGAAGTCAACTTGTGCCGGATCGTCGGCATCGAGGTGTTCGGGCAGGATGGCCCGGCCGCGCGCGGCGATCGCGGCACGCGCCAGGGCGTTCTCCAGTTGGCGGACGTTTCCCGGCCATGGTCGTTCCCGAATCGATTGCAGTGCCTGGGGGGATAGTGACAGCTCGCGCCAGCCATGCCTCTGCTCGAGCCGTCGCAAGATGTACTCGGCCAAGGGGCCGATATCCTCAGGGCGGTCGCGCAGCGGCAAGATGACAATCCGCGCGACGTTGAGGCGGTAGAACAGGTCTTCGCGAAACCGACCCGCGGCGACCTCTCTGGACAGGTCCCGGTGCGTGGCCGAGATGACACGAGCGTCGGTGCGGAGTGTTTCGGTACCCCCGACGCGCTCGAACTCTCGTTGCTGAAGGACGCGCAGGATCTTGGCCTGGGCCGCGAGAGGCAACTCGCCGACTTCGTCGAGAAAGAGGGTGCCACCGGCGGCACGCTCGAAGCGCCCGGGCTTCTGGCGGTCGGCTCCGGTAAAGGCGCCCTTCTCATGGCCGAACAACTCGCTTTCGACCAGGCCGTCTGGCAACGCCCCGCAGTTCACACGGATCAAGGGGCCGGCGGCGCGCGATGAGTGGCGATGGAGCGCAGCGGCGACCAGCTCCTTGCCGGTTCCGCTCTCGCCGACGATCAATACGGGGGCGTCCATCGCGGCCGCCAGCCCGATCGATTTGAAGACCTCGAGCATCGCGGCGCTGCGGCCGATCAGCTCGGGCTCGTCGTCGTATCCGTCCTGAGTTTCTCCGGCGTTCTGCTTCGTCCGCGCTCGCAGGGCCTTGACTTCGATGGCCAGGGCACGTTGCCTCAAGGCCCTTTTCAGGGTCAGCAGAACCTCGTCGAGGTCGAACGGCTTGCTCAAGTAGTCGTATGCTCCGCGTCGCATCGCCTCGATCGCCGCCGCCGAGCCGCCCAGTGCGGTGACGACGATGACCGGCAGATCGGCCAGCAACGGCTGCAGCTGGGCAAGCACCTTCAGCCCATCGCGGCCGGGCATCTTCAGGTCCAGGAGCACAGCGTCGGGATTCTTGGCTTGAACGCCGGCCAGGGCCTCGTCGCCGTCGGCCGCCTCGATGGTCCGGTAACCCTCGGACTGGAGCAGCCGGACGAGGTTGCGGCGGATCGTCGAATCATCGTCGGCCACGAGGACCGTGGTGTTCGCCTCACTCATCGGAGTTCTCCATGAGTCAACGACGAAGCTGCCGGCAGGGCGAGCGTGAAGATGGCGCCGGGACCGTCCGTACGGTTGGCGGCGAACAGGTCTCCGCGGTGCGCCAGTGCGATCTCCCGGGCGATGGCCAGGCCCAGGCCAGTGCCCTCGGCCTTGGTCGTGAAAAATGGCTCGAACAGATGGCCCAGCGCTTCGGGCGCCAGGCCTGGTCCGGTGTCTGCGACCACGGCGAGAACCGCCTGGCGAGCCGGGTCGCTCCGGGTCATCAAATGGAGGGTTCCTCCCTTTGACATGGCCTGGATGGCGTTGGTCGTCAGATTACGAAAGACCTGGAGCAGCGCTTGCGGGGCCATCGCCACCGGCCTCGGATTGGGGTCAAGGTCCACCTGAGTTTGAATTTCTCGTGCAGCGGCCGTTGCCGATGCCAGCCGCGCAGCCTCGGCCACCACGGAGTTCAGGTTGCCGGGGACCAGGTCTTGAGCATCAGCGCGAGAGAACTGGAGCAGGCGCGAGACAATCTCCTCCAGGCGATCCACTTCATGAACGAGGCCGCCGAGCGACTCGGCATCGAGCCCGATGACGCCGCGCTGCCAGAGCTGGGCCGTCGAACGGATTCCGGCCGGGGGGTTGCGGACCTCATGCGCTACACCCGCCAGCAGCTTGCCCAGAGCGGCCAGGCGTTCGCTCCGTCGCAATTCGATCTGCAGCCGGTCGCGCTCGGTGGCCTGGCGGCGGACGGTCCGGGCCAGCCCGGCGGTGAGGCCGAACGCCAGAGCGATACCGCCGAGCGCCAGGCCCGCGGCCAGTCGATAACCCTGGAGCGAGCGGTCGACGAAGAGTGGATCGACCAGTCGCGTGATCACCCAGGTTGCGCCGATGCAGCGCCCGTCGATCATCAATGGTGCCGTGCGGATGGCGACAGTGACCGGGCTCTGCCCCTCGAGCTCCTCGACGGAAAACAGGACCTGCCGCTTGCGAATTGCCGCGTCTACCTGAATATCGATCAGGTCGGCCTCGAGCGAAGGCAAGCTCGTTTCATTCCATGCGGGCGTCGGTGCCAGGGACTGGCTGCCGGTCGTTTCGATAACGGTCTTTGTAGCACTTCCGGTCAACGCAGCCCTGCCAAGAAAGTTCTTGAACCTCTGGACGAAGTAGCCGCCCTCGATGCCTTCATGATCTGCCAACGCCGCGACGGCCTGGGTCGAGAGCTCGCGGTCGAGCCTGGCTCGGGAAGCCTCCTCGGGAAAGTCCGGGAACTGACCCACGCGGGCAATGATCTGGATGCCACGGTCCGCCAGCTTGGTGCCGGCGAGATTCAGCAGGTTCTTTGCTTCCGACCGGCGCTGCTCTCGCGCGACAACCGAGGCGGCCGCCGCCCAGAGCGCAACCAGCGCAGCCACGAACAGCGCGGCCACCGCGCCGACCTGGACACCGAGCGGGACGCGGAGTTTTCTGGGAACGAGTGGCATTGCCTGACTCTTTTGCGTTCTCGGGACCCCTGATCTTCAATTATCACTATTTCTGCAAGAACTGCGCCACACACAATCTCTTCCGAGCGCTTTGCCCCCGCATCGCAGGATACCATAAGACAGGACTTGTCCTGTTGATTGAACTGAAAGGATGAATCCTGCCGTAGGTTTGGCTCTCGTCGCTGGGCACGATCCCCCCGCATTGGGGCATTTCCGCCCAACTCGTGGGTCTCGATTAATGTGAAACCCGGGAAATTGGCAGTTTTCGTCCTGGCATCGGTTATGCGGCATACCCTTTCGCGGACAGCCGGGGTGAGTCCCGGCTTGACCGCCTATCGACTCAACGACAGTCGAACCTTGGAAGGAGAACAGACATGCTCAAGCTGGTAGCAACAGTCTCATCACTTCTGGTCAGCCTCGGGCTGGCCGCCTCTTTCCCACCGCAACCGCCAGGGCCCGACGGCCCTGAGCCTCCCAAGGCCAAGGGCAAGGAACAGGCCAAGAAAAAAGGAGAGCCCGGGCCAAGGGGCGACCTGACGAAGGCGTACGACCTGCTCCGCCGCCTCCGCGCCGACGACAGTACCGTGGGCCGCTCCGAGGAGCGGATTCGTGATTGGACCGAGCGCGCCACGAAGTATTACCGCGACGGTCTGAAGGCGCTCGATGCGGGCGACGATTTCCTCGCCCACGAGTACGGGGCCATCGCTCATGACCTGGCCCGGGCTGCCGACCACGCCCACAACGCGGCGCTTTTCGATCGCCGCGATCCCGACCTGCCTCGGCCCTCCCGCGGGTTCGGCCCCGAAGACTCCGGCGAACGGGTCCGTCGCGACCTGAACCGCGCCTACGACCGGATTGCCGAGATCAGCCAGGGAGAACCCGCGCCGGGGGCCGCGTTTTCTCTGAAGGCGTCACGCGACCTTTACACGGCCGCGAGGCGAGACGTCGAGGCCGGCCGTGAGGAGCGCGGCGGCGAGCTCGCCCGCGCGGCCGAGGCCATGACGCACGTTGCCGAGCATATCGGCCACGCCGCTGACGGGCCCCCCG
>JBAUOX010001215.1:0-2473 GCA_049579985.1 Isosphaeraceae bacterium
CCTTCGAGCCCCCCGTCACGATCAACCCCGGATTCCCCTCGCGCGATATCGCACTCGTCACCACAGGCGGGGGCCCCGTGCTCGCCAGCGTCGACGCCCGCGATGACGCCGTCTCGCTCTATGCCTGGCGCAACGGCGGCTTTGTCCGGGTCGGTTCGCTCCCCACCGGTTCGTTACCGGCGCAGATCGTCTCGGGCGACCTCCTTGGCGACGGGGGAGGCGACCTCGTGGTCCGCAACGCGGGCGACGGAACCCTGACGGTGATCCCCGAGGGTGTCGTCACGCATATTCAGGGCAGCTTTCCCGTAACGACCCTACAGGTCGGCATGGGCGTCTCGGACATCGCGCTGGTCGACACGACGGGGCGGGGCATGCTCGACATCGCCGTCACCAATGAGCTGGCCGGCCTGGTGAGCGTCATCCGCAACCTGGGCGGGGGGGCCTTCGCCCCGCCCGTGCCCTACCGCGCGGGGACCGGCCTCTTGCTCGCCGACGGTTCCGACAACGTCGCCAGCCTCGAAGCGACGGCGGGTGTGGTCGGGGGGACGTTCACGCCGAGCGGACCCACCGACCTGTTGACGGCCAACCCCGGCTCGAACACGCTTGGACTGCTCGCGGGATTGGGGGCGGGCCGCTTCGCAAACCCGGAGGACATCCAAACGGCGGAGCCCGCCCAGGTCGTCCGTGTCGCCGACTTCAACCATGACGGGATCTCGGACATCGCTGTGCTCGAAAAGGACACGGTCAGTATCTACCTCGGCAACGGCCAGGGGGGATTCTCCGCGCCGGTCGTCTACAACGCCGGCCTCGACCCGACCGGGCTGACCGTGGCCGACCTCGGGCACGACGGCGACCTCGACCTGCTCATCGGCAACGAGTACGGTGACGTCCTGGTGCTTGCAGGTCAGGGCAACGGCACGTTCCGGCCGCTCCTCGACGTCGGAAACTCCGTGGCACTGGCCGTGGCCGACCTCACAGGGAATGGCATCAAGGACATCATCTACGCCAGCCAGAACCTCGACAACGTGGTCGTCGATTACGGTGGGGGTCAGAGGATTTCGGTGGGTGCGTCGTCGGGCCTTCTGGCCCCCGGGGCGGTCGCGGTGGCCTATCTCAACGGCCGTGAGAACCCCCCCGACTTGATCGTCGCCAACAGCGGCGGCAACAACGTACTTGTGTATCCCGGCCTGGGCAACGGCCAGTTCGGCCCCGCCCTCAATGGCGGCAAGGGGTTCTTCACAGGCACCGACCCGGTCGGAGTCACAGTCGCCAACCTCAACGGGCGACTCGATCTCGTGATCGCCGATAGGGGTTCCAACGACGTCACCATCCTCCTCAATCAAGCGACGGCCGACGGCGGCTTCACGTTCGTGCCGGGCCCGCGGCTCAACCTGAAGACGGCCACGCAGCAAGGGATCGGGCCCGTGGCGACGGCGATCGTGCCGTCGCCGACCGGCGGCCCGGCGAGCCTGGCGGTCAGCGTGAGCGGCTCGAACCAGGTCTGGGTGATACCGAGCGTCGGCGGCGGGTTCTTCAACGACCAGAACCCCACGATCTTCGACGTCGGTTCCAACCCAGGGCCGATCCTCGTCGGCAACTTCGACGGCAAGCCCGACCTGGTCGCGGTCAATGCCGGGTCGAACAGCCTGACCCTCATCTCCGACTTCACGGGCTCGCATCCGGTCACCACTACCATCTCCTCCGGCGGCCTCGACCCGGTGGCGGCCTTCGAATTCAGCTCCGGCAGCGGCTTTGACAACCTGGTCGTGGCCAACAATGGTGACGGCACCTTTGCGTTACTGGAAGGGGGGCCCGATGGCCTGAACCTGACGTCGACCGAGACCGAGCCGGGCCTTAACCCGACCGACCTGGCCTTCTTGGCCTTTACCGGCGGCCAGGTCCAGTTCTACGCTGCCACCGAGGGGAGCGAGACCGCCACGCTCTTGACTTTCCAGCTCGGGTTGCAACCCCTGCGCGACGCGGCGCTGCCCCTGATCGCCACCCTGCTGACCCTGACGATCGAGACCTCGACGGCCGAGCTCAACCCAGGCGCGTTCGAAGGAGAGGCTGCCGCGGCCGTTTCGTTCCTACCCGTAAGTACGGTGACCGTGGGGCAAAGCCTGCCAGTGCACGCCGGCACTGGCGAGTGTGAGAACAGCGACCTAGAGGAGCCGAACAAACCTCAAGAGCCCGATCTCCCTGTCACGCAGGAATCCTCGTCCTGGCAGCCGTTTCTCATGGGGCTGGACGAGGCCCTGGACCAGTTCTGTCGTGATTCCCTCGACCAGTTCATGAGTCGAGACGAGCCCGCGCCGGACAAGACACAACCACCGCATGCCCTGAGTCAGCCGTTGAACCTATGGCAACGCGATCAGGCTTCACCGGAGGCGCGCGGAACGATCGGGACGGATTCGAACCACTTACCCCAGGCGAACCAAGGCCAGATCATCGACGAAGCGATCCGTTCGCTTTG
>JBAUOX010001216.1:0-14171 GCA_049579985.1 Isosphaeraceae bacterium
GCTCGAAGGAATCCAGGAGAGACAGGAGTTCCGCGAGCTTGCGGCGGTCACCTTGAATCCGGATACTTCCCGCCTCGATCTCCTTGTCCAGCGTCGTCTTGCCGACCAGGACCCGATCGAGTGTCGCGCGGCGGAACGTGATTGTCGCGTCGGCCGCGGGGATCTGCATGCCGGCGGTATAGGTGAGAGCCGCGTTCTCGAGGGTCACGGCATAGGTCTCGCCAGTGTCGGTGAAGGACCAGTTCATCGTGATGGTCTTGCCCTCGGCCCTGGGACCGTTGAGTCGGATGCCCAGGTAGTCGAGCAAGAGCTCGACCGTCATGGCCCGGAGGGTGTCCCGGCTGTCGACCCTCATGGCGATGGCCCTGGGAACGCCGTGGCGCAGCTCGTGGGCGCCCATGAGGTACTCGTTGCGCCATGTGGGGTTCTCGGTCTGGTAGCCGAGCTGCTCCAGAGCAGCGGCCTGGAGCTCTCGGGCCTGACGGTTTTCCGGGTCCGCGAAGACTACGTGGTTCATCACCTGGGCCACCCAGCGATACTCTCCCTTGTTGAAGGACTCGCGCGCCCGGGCGATCACCGCCGCCGGCCCTCCCATGAACTCGACATATTTCTTCGCCGCCTCCTCGGGCGGCAGGGAATGGAGGTTCGCCGGGTTCGAATCGTACCAGCCCAGGTACCGTTGATAGACGGCCTTGGCGTTGTGATTCACCGAGCCGTAATAGTCCCGGTTGTACCACTCCCGGTCGAGGCTCCTGGGAAGCTTCACCATCTCGGCGATCTCGAGCATCGTGTAGCCGTGGTTCATGAGCCGGAGCGACTGGTCGTGGATGTACTTGTAGAGGTCGCGCTGCTTCCTCAGGTAATCGAGGACCTTCTTCTGTCCCCACGTCGGCCACTGGTGCTGAGCGAAGACCACATCGGTCTTGCCGCCGAAGAGGACCACAGACTCGTTCAGAGTCTTCCACCAGCTCTTGGCGTCGCGGACCTGGGCGCCCCGGAGCGTGTAAAGGTTGTGGAGCGTGTGAGTCGCGTCCTCGGCCGCGCACAGGGCCCGCAATTGTGGGAAATGGATGAGGAACTCGGCAGGGGCCTCGGTCCTCGGTGCCATCTGGAACGTCATCTCCACCCCGTCGATCGTGCGCGTCTCTCCCGTCTTCTCGACCAGGTCGGTCGGTGGGATGAGCGTGACCGTGCCGACCGAGGTGGTCTTGCCCAAGCCGCTGTCGAGCTGCCCCCGTTCCCCCTTGGGGAGGAGGATTCCAAACATATAAATCGCCCTGCGGCCCATCGCGTTGCCGGCGAAGACGTTCTCGCTGACCGCCTCCTCGAGGAACCCCTCGGGGGCGAGGACCGTGACCTTACCGGACCTGACCTCGTCCTCGGACACCACACCCTTGACCCCGCCATAGTGGTCGACGTGGCTGTGCGTGTAGATGACGGCGACAACCGGCTTCGGGGGGCGGTGCTGATAGTAGAGTTCCAGTCCCGCCCGGGCAACCTCCGCCGAGACGAGCGGATCGATGACGATGAGACCCGTATCGCCCTCGATGATGTCCATGTTCGAGATGTCGAAGCCGCGAACCTGGTAGATGCGTTCGGTCACCTTGAACAGGCCGTGGTTCAGGTTCAGGCGCGCGACCCGCCAGAGGCTGGGATTGACGGTCGGAGGGGGCTCGTCCTTCAGGAACTCGTAATCCTTCAGGCTCCAGACGACACGACCGTCGGCCGACCTGATGGTGGCATCGGGCAGAGTCGCGACAAAGCCCCGCCGAGCGTCCTCGAAGTCCTCCGAGTCCTGGAACGGGAGCTGCTGCGCGACGCTTGCGTTGGACTGCCGGGTCATTGCCGTCGCGTCTTCCTGGGCCTGCGCCCGTGGAGCCGGCAGTACCAGGCCGACTGCCACCCCGAAGCCGATGGCCGTTTTCAAAGCGACCGTGCGCCAGTTCATGAGAGGGATCTCCAAGTCGATACCAGCGGCTGCGTATAAAGGCAAGGTTTGAGTGCCATGTTGCTATATTAATCGAGCGGCCGGAGCAATGCTACAGTCGACCGGGACTTTCCTTCCAGGAAAGCGCGCAGGGCCCTCGGCGAGCATGAAGAGCAAGGACTTCCTGGCAGGAATGCGACGTCACCGGGGATCGTGACCTGGGCGCTCCATCAGACCGACACCCAGTCCTGCCCCTGGCCGTCGACCAGAGACAGCAGGAGCGAACGGCTCTTGTCGCGGGATTCACCGATGGCGGTGACGTAGACGGCAGGGTCGTCCTTGACGGGACACTCATGCTCGCAGATACCGCAGCCGATGCACTTGACTGGGTCGATGAACGGGCGTTTGAGCTGGAGAGTTGCACCCCAGCGGTCGGTGATCTCGACGTTGCGGGTGAAGATGGCCTTGGGGCTGACCGGGCAGACCTCCTCGCAGACGACGCAACTTGTGTCCATCGCCCAGGGCAGGCAGCGTCCTTGATTGTAAAAAGCCGTGCCCGTCTTGACCGGCCCCTTGCCCTCGAACGGGCCGATCCCCAGCTTCTCGGCGATCGAGATCTCGCGGATGGCGCCGGTGGGGCAGACCTGGCTGCACAGCGTGCAGTTGAGCTCGCACCAGCCCATTTTGGAGATCATGATCGGCGTCCAGAGACCCTCGAGCCCCGTTTCGAACATGGCCGGCTGAAGAACATTCGTTGGGCAGACCCGGATGCACTGGTCGCACTTGATGCAACGGCGCAGAAACTCGTCCTCGGCGACCGAGCCGGGCGGCCGGATCGCGCTGCGGCTGAAGTTCTTCTTCACGCCGCCGGAGGCCCGCGTCATCGGGAAGAAGAAAAGGCCAAAGAGTCCTGCCAGCAGCAGCTCGCGGCGGCCGACGGCCGGATAGGCGACCTCGCTGGCCTGGCGCGGCAGGAACCGGAACGAGAGGGCGTCGTGGGGGCAATCCTCGATGCAGTTGAGGCAGACGAAGCACTCGCTCTTGCGGAGGTCAGCCTGCGGGTCGGAGGCGCCCTCGCAGCTCTTGAGGCAAAGGTCGCAATCCGTGCATCGCACCGGGTCGCGATCGATTCGCCAGAGCGAGAACCGGCTGAACAGTCCCAGGAGCGCGCCCAGCGGGCAGATCGCCCGGCAGAAGAACCGGGGAATCCACCAGTTGGCGAAGAGGAAGCCGATGAAAATGAGCCCGACGATCCAGGCCTGCCAGTACTCGCGGGGCTCTGTGTAAACGCTCTCGGTCGCCTTGTCCACGGTGGGCAGCACGCTGGTCGTCATCGATCGGACCGTCAGCGCGATCGGGTCGAGCAGACCGATCTGGAGCGAGCTATTTCCGAGCTTGTGCTCATCAGCCGACTGCGCCATGCCCGAGCCGACGGCCGCGAAGACACGAGACAGCCCCGACTGCTTCAGCTCGGCGCCATGGTAGAGCTGCCAGATCTTGCCGGGAGCGTCGATCGCTGTAGGAATGATCCAGAGGCCGGCCATGGCGATCATGGCGGCCAGGATGTAGTACTTGACGGCGTAGATCTTGCGGTACCGGTTGACCTCGATCATCTGCTTGGTGTTGCGCCGGTTGCCGATGATACCGAAGATGTGGTGCAGGATGCCGAACGGGCACATCCAGTTGCACCAGACCCGCCCGAGCATCATCGTGACGGCAATGATCACCAGGCCCCAGACCAGGTTGCGGTAGATCGTGTGGGTCGTCAGCGCCGTGGCGACGGCCACCAGCGGCGTGGCTTCCAGGAACAGCGACACCGGCCACCCCTTGAGGTAACGCAGGTCGGTGATGAGCAGAAAGAAGAGAAAGAGCCCCAGGAACAGGCCCTCGTAAGCACGTCGAATCTTAACCATCGATCCCTCCGGCGGGGGGAATCTTGGGCGTGTCTTCAGGTTGACGCCGGGCGCGTTTTGCCCGCGACCATGAGTCGGCCCTGGCGAGTAGTTGAGATAGGGGCAGGACGAAACCAGGAAGCAGTCCGGTCTGATAACTCTGAGCTTCCATCACGACATCGGAGGTCGGACCGGCAAGCCCTTTGCGATACACCGTCATGATCCGGCGGAAGCGGTCGATGATCCAGTATTCCTTGACGCCGGCGGCGAGGTATTCATCGCGCTTCTGCTCCCAGTCGCGCAATGCGTCTCGACGGCGGAATGAGACAAACTCGATCACGATAGATGGCTGTTCAGTTTCCGGGTTGGGGATACGTCCGAGGCCCGTCCAGACAACCCGATCCGCCCACCTCCGGTTGTTGGTGTACACAATGTGTTCTGGCAAGGTCGCATCAAGAGCCGAACCCCGGGGATCAGAATCCCGGTAATGGCGAAGCCAGTAACCCATATGGTCGTTACAGTCGCGGATCGCGGCCTCGAGAAACGGAGAAACGACAAGAACATCCCTGATCAACTCGTATCGGTAGCCCTTTTTCCAGGCCCATTCCGGGGCCGAGTCGAATTCTTCGGGGGTCATCAGCCGACCTGCCGAGCCGGGACCTAGACGGGTCCGGCATTTTTTCGCGATGAACTGGCTCATCGACCCTCTTGCCTCCCGAACGATGAGTCTCGACCAAGCGTCGATTGGCTTCATCTTTGTCCTTCATACGGTATCCGACCCCTTTAATCGAACAAGATCCCCTTCAAGTCGAGCACAAACCCCGGCAGGACATCCTCGCCCGAGAGCTTTGCCGGCTTGTTGAGTATCTCGACGGGTTGGCCCGGCCGGTAGATCTCAACCATACCGTCGCTCGGATCGATCAGCCAGCCGAGGCGGAGGCCCTGGCTCATGTATTCACGCATCTTTTCCTGAACGTCCTCTCTCTCGTCGGAAGGCGAACACAACTCGACGGCAAAGTCAGGGCAGATGGGCGCGAATGTCTTTTTTTGTTCGGGGGTCAGGGCATTCCAGCGCTCCTTGCGGACCCACGATGCGTCGGGAGACTTGGTCGCACCGTTGGGCAGTCTGAATCCCGTCGACGAGTCGAAATGTTCACCGCATCCATCGGCCTCGGCCCAGACTCCCAAACGGGTTGTCAACTTCGCGTTGCGTCCACCCCCTTCGGTTCCCACGGGGGCCATGATGATCAATTCCCCTCCGGCCGATCGCTCCAGGCGAAGGTCAGGGTTGGCCTGGCAGAGCCGCACGAAATCCTCGTTGGAAACGCAGACGTGGACATCGAGTGGCATGGCCAGTTCCATGAATTCGCCCGCGGAAGCAAGGCGCTTTCGCGGAGGATCGGTGGCGACGATGCTCATGATGGTCTGACCTTGCTGAAACCTAGAGAATCCCCTTCAAATCGAGCACGAACCCCGGCAGCACGTCCTCGCCTGAGAGCTTTGCCGGCTTGTTGAGTATCTCGACGGGTTGGCCCGGCCGGTAGATCTCAACCGTGCCGACGCGCGGATCGATGAGCCAGCCCAGACGTGCTCCCTGAGTGAGATACTCGCGCATTTTTTCTTGGAGTTTCTTTTTGCGATCTGACCGGGAACGGAGTTCAATCACGAACTCGGGACAGATCGGGGAGAATTTCTCCTCCTTCTGTGCGACGGTCAGGGCGTTCCAACGCTCGTTAGGAATCCACGAGGTATCCGGCGACCGGGTCGCTCCGTTAGGAAGCTTGAATCCGGTCGATGAGTCGAAGGGAATCCCGGTAGCATTAAGCTTCGCCCAGATCACAAGCTGAGCTGTGAGATCAGCATTCCTTGCACCCGTGCCCCCGCTGGTGGGTGGCATGATTTCGACGACTCCTTTCTCCGAACGTTCCATCCGGAGGTCGCGGTTTTCCTGGCAGAGCTGCCAGAAGTCCCGGTCGGAGATCCGTAGCCGGACGCTTGAAGGAACGGCCAGCTTGATGACTCTCCCGGAACGAAGGCGGCCCGATCCAGGCTTTGCACCGACCCGTGTGCTCATACCGTGATCTCCTGCGTCCACTGCGGCCGCCAGTCCTGGCCTAACCCGCGCTTGATCACCTTGTCGAGGTAGAGGATCTCATGGCGGGGCTTCTCCAGCAACCGGGTGACGCACCAGCTATCGACGGCCGTGTGGTCGGTGCCGACGACGATCGTGTCTCCCTTCTTGACGTCATTCAGGCTGCCGCCGGTGGGGCCGTTGCGCATCAAGAGCTTGCGGCCGTCGGCGATGACCAGCGAGGGCTTCATCATCAGGGCGAAGTCGGAGATGATGCCGTGGATGTCCTGGTGGAACTGGTTGCGGGGGTTGCCCAGCAGGCCGTACCAGTTCTTCATGGTGATGGTGGCCTTGCAGAGGTTGTGGTCCTTCACCGGCGCGATGCCGATGACCTTGGCCGCCTCGCGGAACGGGCGGTAGAACATCCGCCAGGTATGGGTGATCGTCTCGCCGCCGATGTAGAGCTGCTCGAAGTAGCTGTCCTTGGGGAGCATCAGCTCGGCCCCGGCGCGGACGGCCGCCTCGCCGACCTTGGTCTTGTAGAAGCAGCTCTCGGGGTTGTTGATCGGGTTGTCGGCGACGATCACCTTCCGCGCCCCGGCGCCCAGGCAGAGCTTGGTCACGGCGGCCACGGTGTCGGGCTGGGTCGTGGCGGCAAGGTCAGGGTTCTTGTCAAAGGCGACGTTGGGCTTGATCACGACCACGTCCCCCTTGCGGATGAAGTGGGAGACGCCCCCCATGGCGTCGAGCGCAGCCTTGACCATTTTCAACACCTGCTCTTCCCGAGCCTGGAATTCGGCTTCCTTGGTGGCGTGCTCCTCGGCCCGTACCAGGCTGGAACGCACCACAACCAGGTTCGGGCGGCTCGAGGGCAGGGCAATCGAGTAGTCCTTCAACCGCACGGGCGGCGGCGGCTTGACGCCCTCCATGCCCCAATGGTCGCGGAGTAAGAGCCCGGCGCTCACCGCGCCGCCGGCCACCAGACCGTAGCCGCCGACCTGGCGGACGAACTGTCTGCGCGAAAACGGCTGGTCGGCCGGGTTGACCCCGCCAAGGCGCTCCAGGTTCTTGATCTGGGTCCGGGTCAGGTTCTCGCTCATGGGTCAACCTCGGTCATTGCTTGGACCTGTGCCGGTAAGGTTCTTGCCAACGACCGGGCGAATGCCTCGGCCGGCTTGAGGTTGGTGGCGCCGTTGGCGCCAGCCAGGGTGTTACCCTTGCGGAAGACCACATCGAAGAGGCCGATGCTCGAGCTGACGATCATCTCATCGGCCCCCTCGGATGTGAGGGTCTTGACCTCGGCACCGTCTTGCTTGACGCTGGCGACGTACTTCTCGAGCACCTCCTTGGCCTCCTTGTCGTCGCGATAAGGACGCAGGAACCCCTGCCAGGTAATGTCTCTTTCCTTATAGTCGGCCATGAAGACGTCAGACAGGAAGCTATAGCCAAAGACGTCCTGGGCGACGTACTTGTTGTCGCCCTGCTTGCCCGCGGCCGGCAGGAACTTGAAATAGGTTGCGGGCGTGACCTCGGCCGTGGGATTGGCGGCGGCGGGCTGAACCGCCGCGGCCTTCGCCGTGGATTCGGCGGTCGGAACTGGAGCCGGCGCCAAGGTCGGCTGAGATGCCGCGACCGGGGCAGGCGCAGGGCTGCCTCCCGGCTTTTGCCTGGCGGCGACGCGTCTGGCCAGCTCCAGCGCGAAGGCAGCGAACTTGGGGTCGTCCTGCGTCGAGACGATCTGGGTGTAATATTTACCGGCGTAGAAGAGCGTGCTGCCCGCGGCAGTGTAGCCCTCGTCGCCTACCGGCATGACCTTGGCCTCGTCGGGCTTCTCCGATCCGTACTTGCCCAGGGCCTTGAGCGCGTCGGCCATCTCGAAGACGTAAAGCTGCAGCTCGTTGGACGGGTCGCCGGTGGGGTGGTAGAAGGTATAGGCCATGCCCTTGACCCCGTACTGGAGGAAGCTCTCGGCGCGGCCGTCGATCTTCTCGTAGAGGTTCTCGGCGTTGAAGGATTCGATGTACTTGGTTCCCGACTTGCCTGGAGTCCAGCCCGGTGGCAAGTCGCCCAGCGGAATCATGGCGGCAATGGCCTTTTGAGGCTCGGGCACTGCGGCGATCTCGGCCTCGACCTGGGCGGGCGCCAGGCCATTACCAGCTCCGGCCGTGGGAACGGACGTGGAAACCGAGGCCGGAAGCGGCGATCCCGCCACGGCGACGGTAGCCGCGGGGGCCACGGGAATGCCCGCTGCTGCATTTTTCAGCTCGGCCGGCGGGGCGGTGAAGTCGAGAAGCTGCTGCGGGCCGTCCACGCCCACGCTCTTGCGAACGCCGGCCAGCGACTGCAAAACGCCGGGAAACGTCTGGGCCACCGCGGGCGAGGTTCCGGCCACCGCTCGAAGTGCGAGCATGGCCTCATCCAGCTTCTTGACGTTGTCTACCAGGTTCTTCCGCTCCAGCGCCAGCCGCTCCATCTCGCGCCGGACGGCGGCGTCTGCCTCCTTCACACTTGCAAGCCCGCGGCCTTGCTCGAGCACCGACCAGGTCTTGTTGGGGTCGAACTCGTAGCGGTTCTTGTCGAAGTATCGGCTCTTGAGCACCAGGGCCGAGAAGATGGCGGGGATCGCCATGACCAGGATCATGCCGGCCACGATCGAGGCGAACTCGGGTCGCTGCATGACCCGGCCTCGCCGGGCCTTGAACCACTCCATCCGGCCCAGTACCGCGAAGGCGATCGGCGTGGTCGCCAGGGCCAAGAGGGCCGCCGTGAGAGCCAGGACCAGAAGCGGGTCGTCCCGGAGCTCGTTGCTGTACTTCGCCCACAGGCCCGTGACGTTCATCATGCCACCGCCGTCGGTCCAAAAGGGGGAGAATCTCGCACAGTCGCAAGGCTTGCGACGAACGACGCCCGAGAGCGGAAACCGGGGGAGGAAGGCTGGGTCCGGATTCCGCGTTTCCTGCGGTCATTCGGGCTCTTGCGAGACATCCGGCGAATCCACATGACCGGGTAACCGGCCAACGATTGAATTATAGCGAGGACGAGCTTCGGTGGGCAAATGCGGGGGGGAACACTTGCACTCCGACGCCTCAGCGGGCGTCAGCCAGCGGATGGGCTGCAGAGCTTCCTCATGATTCCTGGGCCTGCGGATACGTGAGCTCAGAGACCAGCCTCACATCGAGGATGTGCTGACCGGCATCATCAAAGACGGTGATGATGCGGCCGTTGGTCGAGGTGGCGATGAAGTCTGGATGACGAACCTCATAGACCTGCCCTTCGACGGTGCGCACCAGGAATGAGATAAAGGGCTGCTGGTGCATCGCCTCGCGGATTTTTTCGATGGTCATTTACGCTCTCCGGCAAACAGGGCAAGTTCTGCACGCGAACAGCGCTTCGACGAACGTGTCGACGCCGAAGATCACACCGGGATAAAAACTATCGCGCTTCCCCAAAACAAGCCACGACTGACCTGAAGACTTGGGGTAAAGGGCGGCGGGAAAGAAAAGGCAATGATATTGCAGCTATCATACAGGAATGCAGTCATGACCACTGCTGGGGAGCGTGGCTCTTGGCAAAATATGCCATATTGTGATAGAGTGGTCTTCAGGAGGGCAGACTGATGACGACCATGAATATATCGCTTCCCGATGAGATGAAGGCTTTCGTCGAAGCCGAGATGGCCCAGGAGGGCTACGCCTCGGCCAGCGAATATCTCCGCGCCCTGATCCGCGACGCCCAAAAGCGGCGGGCCAAACGCGAACTGGAAGCCAAATTCCGCGAGGCAATGGAAAGCGGCCCCGCCACTCCGATGACGCGGGAGGATTGGGTCGCCTTGCGGGCCGAGGCGCTCGAGGGACTTGCCGGAGAGACGATCCGCCCGTGAGTGAAATCATCCGCCGGCCCTCGGCAAATCGCGACCTGGTGGACATCTTCCGCCATTACGCACGCGAGGCCGGCATGCGAGTCGCCGATCGCTTCTTCGTCCAAGCCGAAGCGACCTTCGCCCGTCTGGCCCGCATGCCCGGCGTCGGCACCCGCTACGAGCCGGATGAACCGCTCTACGCCGACCTGCATTACTTTCCCACCTCCCGCTTCCGCAAGTACCTGGTCTTCTACCGGCCTGTCCCCGGCGGCATCGAGGTACTGCGCGTGCTGCACGGGGCACGCGACATCGCTGGCATCCTGACGGAGGAATTCGGCGGGGAGGCGGATGCCGACGAGGAACGGGAAGAAGAGGCAAACGAATCCTGATCGTTAACCATGCGATCCCAGAAACGGGGACGCAGGTAGAATCAATAACTGCCTGCGTCCCCGTTTCCAGTCCATCGCTCGCTGACCTGCGCGATTGGAGGAATTCCTGCACCGGTCTGGCGGCTTCGCTTGACGGGATCGTGTACAATCAATCAATCAACTCGTCGCGGACCCCGCTCAAGATCGGCGAGTTGTCAAAGAAGTGGAAAAAGACTCGCATCGGGGACAATTGACCTGCACCTCGATCTTGTCCAGATTGATACCGCCCTCGATTCTCGCTTGAATACGGAACATGAACTAACTCGATGAGGAGGCGAACCCAAAGAGCAAAAGCATTTATGAAAAATGACCCGATCAGTGGATAGCAAGGGGTCAAATGAGCCACTTGTCAACGCTTGTATAGTGCCTTCACTCATAGTAGAATGCCTGCTGCGGAACGTCAACACGAGCACCGAGAGGCGTCCCCAACGACGCCGTTTGGGGGAGCGAGGAAATGTCCAGCGCTCTAATCAGTGCTCCCGAGCAGGGGCAACTGGTCAGCGTTCGATCCCGGAACTGGATCGTCAACGAGGTTGTCCCCAGCACGCTGCCGACCAGCGGTTTGCAAGGGATCTCCGACCCCCAGACTCTCGTCTCGCTGGCATCTGTCGAAGACGACGGACTCGGCGAGGAGATCCAGGTCGTCTGGGAGTTGGAACTCGGCGCCCGGCTCATCGAGAAGGTCGCCTTGCCCGACCCGACCGGGTTCGACCCGCCCGACCAACTCAACGCCTTCCTCGATGCCGTCCGCTGGGGGGCGTCGTCCTTGGCGGATGTCCGTAACATCCAGTCGCCGTTCCGTTCGGGCATCGACATCGAGGATTACCAGCTTGACCCGGTGGTCCGGGCCATCCAGATGCCTCGGGTCAACCTCCTGGTCGCCGACGACGTTGGCTTGGGCAAGACGATCGAGGCGGGGATGGTCGCCCTCGAACTGATCATCCGGCACCGTGCCCGGAAGATCCTGATCGTCTGCCCGTCGTCGCTTCAGATCCAGTGGCAGGAGCAGATGCGGGACAAGTTCGGGCTCGACTTCCGCATCGTCAGCAGCGAACTGATGAGAGACTTGCGGCGAGAACGCGGCATCCATGTCAATCCGTGGAACCACTTCCCACGGTTGATCACCTCGATCGACTTCCTGAAACGAGAGCGTCCGTTACGCATGTTCCGGGAGATCCTGCCCGGACCCAACGACCCGATCTACCCTCGCAAGTTTGACCTCCTGATCACCGACGAAGCTCATAACTGTGCCCCGTCCGGGCGGGGCAAGTATGCCACGGATTCTCTCCGCACCAAAGCTCTGCGGCTCCTGGCTCCCCACTTTGAGCACAAGCTGTTCCTGACCGCCACTCCGCACAACGGCTACCCCGAGAGCTTCTCGGCGCTCCTGGAACTGCTGGACAACCAGCGATTCGCCCGCAGCACCAAGCTCGACCGCAAGCAACTCGATGCCGTGATGGTGCGACGGATGAAGTCGGAGTTGCCACCCCGGTGGGATGGTTCTCCCCGGTTCCCGAAGCGGACTTTGGAGCCGCTGGAGGTGCCGTACACGGACGAAGAGAAGGCGATCCACGCCGCCTTGAAGCAGTACGCCGCCATGCGGTCGAAGCGGGCTCGGGACAACGCCGAGTCGATTGCGACCGACTTCGTGCTCAAGACCCTGAAGAAGAGGCTGTTCTCCAGCCCTGCGGCGTTCCTCACAACGCTGAATAAGCACGAGTTGTCCCTACGTCACGCCGTGAAGAAGACGGCTGGCACGAAGCCGACGTTCGGCACACTCAAACGGGACATCGACCGGATCGACGAGGACTATGCTGACGACGAGGAGTACGACGAAGCGACGGGCGATGCCGTCGAGACCGCCAGCCGGTTGTTCTCAGAGCCCAGCGATCAAGAACTGGCGCTCATCAAGAGGATGAGGGACTGGGCGGAACGGGCGTGCTCTCAGAACGACTCGAAAGCCCGTCAGTTGATCGCCTGGCTGAAAGAGCACATCCGCCCGAACGGACAATGGACGGACGAGCGGGTCATCCTCTTCACCGAGTACCGTGCCACGCAGAAGTGGTTGTCCGAGGTCTTGTCGTCGGAGGGGTTCACCGGGCAGGACCGCATGATGACGATGTACGGCGGAATGGACTCCAAGAGCCGTGAGGCGATCAAGGCGGCGTTCCAAGCCGCACCCGATCAGAGCCCCGTCCGAATCCTGCTGGCGACCGACGCCGCCTCTGAAGGGATCGACCTCCAGAATCACTGCTCGAAGCTCATCCACTACGAGATCCCGTGGAACCCGAACCGCATGGAGCAGCGCAATGGGCGCATTGACCGGCACGGTCAGAAGGCTGACCACGTTCAAGTGTTCCACTTCGTCTCCAAGGGCTATAAGCAGCGTCAGTCCAGCACGTTCACCCTCCCCACGAGCGAACTCGATGCCGACCTGGAGTTCCTCATGCGGGTGGCGCAGAAGGTCGAGACCATCCGGGAGGATCTCGGCAGCGTCGGGCAGGTGCTCGCCGACGACGTGGAAGCTGCGATGCTGGGGCGTGGCTATAACCTTGCCCGCACCGATACCGCCGAGAAGGGCTCCGAACCCGTCCGCAAGATGCTCAAGTTCGAGCGTGACCTGGCGAGGCAGATCCAGGCGCTCCTGGACCAGTACCGGGAAACCCAGAAGGAACTGCGGCTGTCCCCCGCCAACATCCAGAATGTCGTGGAGGTTGGACTGAAGCTTGCCCAGCAGCCGCCCCTCATCCCGGTGAAGAACTCAGGAGGCAAGCCGATCTTCCGCTTGCCCGCCTTGCGAGGAAGCTGGGCGGCATGTGCCGAGGGGCTGGAGCATCCGCACACGAAGGAGATCCGCCCGATCACATTCGACCATGCTGTGGCGAACGGGCGGGACGACGTGGTGCTCGTCCACCTCAACCACCGGCTGGTCCAGATGTGCCTGCGTCTGCTCCGGGCAGAGGTTTGGTCGGATTCCGGTCGCAAGAAGCTGCACCGGATCGAGGCTCGGGTCGTCCCCGATAGTGCCTTGCCGACCCCGGCAGTGATCGCTCACGCCCGGCTGGTCGTCATCGGGGGTGACAGCCACCGGCTCCACGAGGAGATCGTCACGGCGGGTGGCTTGCTGAAGGCGGGGCGTTTCACACGGATGAGCGTGGGTCAAGTCACTGAGGCACTGGCGGCGGCGACCGATGAGGAGCCCTCCGAGGCAACGAAGCAGCGGTTCCTCAAGCTCTGGGGGGACATCACGCCCTCGGTCCAGCAAGCCCTGACGGCTCGCATGACAGACCGAGCCAAGGGGCTTGAGAAGCGGTTACTCGAACGCTCCGACAAGGAGGCTCAGGACATCGAGTCGATTCTGCTGGAGTTGAAGCGATCGATCGAGGCGGAACTCGATGAGCCGGAATACCGGCAACTCGAACTCTTCAGTGACCCGGAACGGGATCAGTGGGAACGGAACAAAGACTTCTTGCGGGACCGGGTGAAGCAGATCCCTGCGGAGATCGAACGGGAAACGGCAGCGATCCGGGCTCGCTTCGCCGACCCGCAAGCTCGGATGTTCCCGGTAGCGGTGACGTTACTTGTGCCCACCAAATTGGCATAATCTTGTACCAAACAGGGGCATCTTTCATGTCCAAGAAAAAGTCCAACAGCGCCAACGAATTCTTGCCTAAACGGTCGAACGAGCACATCACTGGAGAGCGTGCGGTCTTGGAGTTCCGAAGATCACTTCCAAGGGAGTGGATCGTCCGGGAGGTCAGCGGGGATTACGGGATCGACTGCGAGATCGAAGTGGTCGATGACGAGGGCGCCGTCACCGGAGCAAGGATTCTGGCCCAGTTGAAGGGTACGGCTTCAGCAGAAGTAAAGGCGCAAGGCATTGTTCAAGTCAAAACCTCAACCGTGCGATATTGGGCCTCATTGCCGATCCCTGTGATACTCGTGAGAGTGACGGACAACCCGTTGAAGGTGATCTGGTTAGATGTCCGGGAAC
>JBAUOX010001217.1:0-7050 GCA_049579985.1 Isosphaeraceae bacterium
ATAACCTCTGGTGTCAAACGGACGCTCTTGAAGTTCAAAGAGGACTTTGTCATTCCTGAAGCTACATGGGACCGGATTTCACGCTACACGGTCGATCTACTTCGCGTTGCCGGACACGAGGCGCGGAAGATTCTGGAGGCCAGGCTCGAGCAGTTTCTCGAACCGTTCTTGGGAATTGTTACTGTAAAGCAGAAAATCCAAGACGATTCTCTTTTCCCACTGGGCAGGGCTTGGCTAGAAAATCGACTCGGGGATGGGGTCGATTTCCGTCCGCGCGACGCTCTGACATGGGCCAGTGAGGCTTGGGAATCTGAACAGGCGAGGATCAAAATCTTAGGTCAGCGCGAGTGGATCAAACAATGGCCCGGGGTATCTTCGCCGGAGAGACCAGGACCTCCCGTGCGCGTGGCGTGGGACGTCAACACCTTGATCGACGAAGCGGTCGACCAAAAGATCGAAGAAAAAGTCTCTTTGCACCGCCTACACCCTGGTAGTCTCCCACCGGACGCGGGTAACCTGGCCGGGCTGGTTGAGGCATTGCTCGGGCAATGTCTTGGGAAAGGCTTGCCTTACACGCTTCGCGGTGTTGAACGGAGGAGGAAGAAAGCCGGCAAGCTGCCGCCGTGTGACTTGCTGATTCGCGAACAGCATGACGGCGATGGCCGGGAGGTTACGACGGGTGTCGTGTTCGTGACCAACGTCGGCTTGTCCGCGACTGCGGCTTTGAGGCGTCTGCTGGAAGACAACAAGCCCCCGGATCATCGGCTGCTGGTCACTGACCATGAGCGGCGACCGTTGAAGGTCGGGGCCCAGGGGATTGAGTATTACCGAGACCTGGAAAAGCTCGGTTCCGAGCATTTCCAGCATCTGAAGATCAACTTTGAGCAATATGTCGGGCTCGACGCTCTGCTGGACGTGGTTGGCATGGCGAGATCAGGAGATCTGGAAATCGAATCACCGCCCGCGACTTCTCGCCCGATCACGGAGGCGGAGGTGGTTGATTCGCATCACCGAAGGGATCGCTACCGCCGCCATCCGCTGCTTCGACCCTTGCTGACCGAGGAACCGCTGACCATTTCTAAAGGTCAGCAAGCACCAACTCCAAAGCTTAACGAGAAAGACGTGCGGCAGCACGTCATGGCCCAACTCGCCTGGATGATGGGCTCCACAACGAGGGCGATTACCAAGAGCTATATTGGAGTTCTGAAGGCATCAAAGATAACCCACGAGATCGCCTGGCCCCAGGTGAAGGTAATCGCCGAACGAATGCATGCTGAGGGTTTGATCCACGCTACCCCCCAGGATGATGATCTCTTTCTGCTGTTGAGGAAGTGACACACCATGACGCCGGTCGCCTTCAGCGTCACTGAGGTTCGAGTGGCAGCAACTTGCCCGCGAATCTCCTATTTCGACTTCGAGCATACGCAGCGACACCGCCTGAAGAGCCGTTCGGTCACGCGGCTCTGGAAAGCCGGTGCAGAGGAGACTGCCTGCGGGACGCTCTTCCACAACGCCGTCGAGGCCTTCAACCGCAGAGCCCTCGATGCGCCCGAGGTTCGTGCCACGGTGGAAGGTGAGTCAGAACCGAGAACCATCGAGCGAAGGCTGCGCGAGTTCTTGAACCTCCACTGTGTCGATCTCAATGCCTTGGCTCTCCGATCCGTCGCCCAGCAAGAGGCATTTATCCGTGCTGTTGGGATTTACATGAGGGAACTTGCGGACATCATCGGCGATGCCCGCATCCGCGGCAAACCCACACATGAAGTTCTCGGACAGCTCTTTGGCGACCGAAGGCGACGGGTCGATGTGACTTTCCAGGTTGGACCAAAGGGGGAAGCAGTCCGCATCACCGGGATCCTCGATTATGTGTTCTATGATTGGCGCACCGCGCACCATCGGATCATCGACTACAAGCTCACACCGGCAGGCGAGCCCAGCAACGACCTTTTCCAGGTTGGACTCTATGCCCTGATGCATCATGTTCAGCACCGCACCGAGCCCGACGTGGGCGTGCTCTATCTCCACCCGGATCGACTCATGGTCGAGATGACATGGTCCCAGGTCCACGGCCAGCGGCACAAATTGTTCGACCTGCTGGCGTCGATGGCCGAGTGGCAGCGTTATGATGAAGCGGGTGGCAAAGGTTTGAAGCCGCCGGGTGAGCCGTCGTGCTGCTCGGTCTGCCGATGGGACAACGACGGCCAATGCGCTCGGCGCCTCGGTCCCAAGCACGAGGGACATCGCTTGCGGCACTGGACGGACGCTCTCGCCGGGGGCCAGAGCCGGGACGAACCAAGTATAAGTGTGAAAGAGGCAGACGGCCTCTCCCGCGCCTGGGCTCAAGCCGTCGAGACGGAGGCGGAGGATGAGTCAGGCCCGACCGAGCTGGTCACTGAGACGATCAAGGCACCAGGCCTCGAAGGAGAGCGAAGAAAGAAAGCTCAGGTCGAAGGACGTACCGCGGGACGCTCGGACCAGGAATGGGACGCAACCGGGGAAGGTGGGCCGTCATCAACACCCAGGGAAAACTCTGCACAGATCGGGACGACGATCGTCGGAAGACGGCTCGTTGCTATTCCTGTCGCAGCGCTGCCGACTCATGTCGCGGTTGTCGGCGCGGCCGGGAGTGGGAAGACCTGGCTGGCCAAGGTGTTGGCCGAAGAGGCCATACGGCTCGAAATTCCCGTCCTCGCCATCGACCCACAGGGCGACCTTGTTCAGTTCCTTCGCCCGGCGGCCGAGTTTCCTGACCTCACCTCGGAGGAAAAAGCTCTCCGCCGTGTTTTTCTAGATCGCCTGGAGCCTCGGGTCTGGACACCCGGCTCGTCACACGGTCGTCGCCTCTGCCTTGATCCCATTCGCCTGGCGACACCCTCCGACCTGGCGCACATCACCGATCCGATACGCCGCGCGGAGGAATGGGAGGGAATGCTTGCGGTTGTCGCGGCACAGCTTGTCGGCACGGCGAAGGCTGGTGGCGAGACCGATTCGCAGCAAACTTTTCTACTTCAGGCTCTTCGTTCTCTGGCCGCTGATCCGCGAGGGAGGAAGGTGGACCTCGGCACCATCGCGGCCGTGACCTCTGAACCGAGCTCAGTCGGCCTGGAGAATCCCGATCAGTTCATCAAGAAGTCAGAGCGTGAGAAGCTGGCGCGCAAGCTCAACGGGCTTCGTCTCGGCCCGACGTCGAACCTCTACTCGGGCGGTCAGCGGCTGGACCTCGACGCGATGCTACAGCCCGAGGTCGCGGGAAAGACGACGATGAACATCCTGTATGTAAACGCGCTGACCGACGACGATCAAAAACACTTCTTTATTGCGGCCCTTGCAGCCGAGATCTACCGCTGGATGATAAGTTCCCCCGGAGGAAACGCGGGCCGTCCGAGGATGCTCTTCTATCTGGACGAGGCGCGCGACTATATCCCGGCCGGTACCAGGAAGCCTCCAGCGAAAGACCCGTTGGTCCGGCTCTTCACACAAGGTCGGAAGTACGGCGTGGCCTGTCTGCTCTGTACCCAGAGTCCGCGATCGGTCGACTACAACGTCTTCGGCAACTGCAGCACCAAGCTCGTCGGCCGCCTGGAAAGCACCCAAGATCAAGACCGAGTTGCCGAGTGGTTCAGCAAAGAAAGTTCACCACCTCCCTGGCTGGCCGGCCGAAAGGGTGCCGAGGCCGGCAGCTTCGTCGGGCGCTGGCCGTTCATCCAGCCAGGTTTCGAGGGTGCCGCTTTTCGAAGCCGACGGCTCTTCTCGCTCCACGAAGGGGCGTGGTCGCCCGATCGGCTGGAGCAGGAGATGAGAAGGAGCAGAGCGGACGGGACAGGCCGGGCGACTACCGCCATGCTGGGCCCTAAAGGCTTGGAGAGAGGTCGGGGGGCGGCTGAAGTCAGCGATTGAAGGAGGCACTTCCGATCGGTTCGCTCGGCCTTCCGGGGTGTGCGGCGGTGAGATCTGGTTGACTCCGGAGAGCAACCACGCAATGCCTGTCCTCCTCTTTCCCGCCACAGGCCACAGCCGATGGAGTCAGACCGAGTTTTTAGTTAACTAAAAACTCGGTCTGACCCGCGTGCCCCCAGGGTTTACGCATCACAATAGCGAATCCGGGTTAGCTGGGAAACCCTGCCTTTTGGTCAAATCCAAGCTTTGGGATCACATATGTGCAACTTGTCGATAGTTTATTGGCGAATACAGTGCAGTACAATTAGTATCTATTATATAATGACTTCTTAGTTCCCGTGAAAAACCCTCAAAAACGCAGGAAAAAGTGGTGCGTAAGCCCTGGCGTGCCCCGCACTGGTCTAGCACTTGGGGCCGAACATAGCCTTCGTGCCAGACAGTCGCCGTCAGTGCTGCTCCGGCACATTCTTGGTGATTACGTTTTTGCCGTTGAACTCTTTGTAGATCAGGCCGGGACGACGGATCGAGTCCGCGGCATCTGTACGCCAGAACTCGATGATCTCGAGTTCGCGCTTCTTTCGGGAGGCGGTGTACTGGCTTACGTCCAACATGTACGCCTCGAATTTCTTTCCGGGCCGGTCGGCGACGGTGAGACTGGTCTTCACCCGGTGGAGCAGGCGAAGATCGACCAGTTCCTCGATGGAAGCGCTCTCTGAATCCGGCAGGCTTTTATCCATAAGGAAGACGTTGGCGTTCGAGTAGTTTTTCACGAACCTCCCGATCCTAGCAAACTCTTCCTCCAGTTGCTGACTCTCGTCCAGAGTGTCCCGGCTGAGTTCCTCCCGCTTCGACGAGTCGTACTCCCCGGCAGCGCCGTTCACGTCCTCCACGCCCACCTTTAACCCACGGGCTGTGTCTCCTCGCTCTCTGGCGATGAGAATTGAACGCCGCAAAATGCCAAGGAAGTCCCGCGTAACACCGCCACTCGCGAGGACCAGCCTGTCAAGTGCTCCGTCCGTTAGAATATCCACACGATTCACGCCGCTCTCGCTCAAGAAGTTGTCAAGGATCTTGCCCAGGAATGCTCTCGTGAGGCTGTATTTCTCCAGCGTCAGATCCAGGTCGATCTCGCCGATGTCGTCGCCAATCTTCGCACCAATCGGCGGGTCGCCGTTAATGTACCATTGCGTCCGGTGCCGGATCGTGCCGATCTTGATCCATAGCTGGTTGCCCTTGCCAATCCGGTGAAAGTAGTCAATCACCTGCGCCTGATCGCGCCGACGGATGTGATAGAGATCGTCAAGAAAAAGAAATGCATCCCCGCTCGAGAGCGTTGCCATGCGGCGGAAGAGGTCTTGGTATTCGAGGATGTGCCGGTGCAGATGCAGCACTTTTGTCTTGGTGTACTTCTCAATCTGCTCCAGAGCTGCCTCCGAGCTACTCCCCGACTCACCCGTCAGGCCCAGCCTCGCGCCGCTGACTCCGACCGATGTCTCGCCCTTCGTGTCCTGCTTCTCCATCGCTTTGGTCGACTGTTTCACCTCGACGTTTATATCGTCTTCGCTGAATAGAAGGTCCCTCAGGTCCGCCACCGATGTTCGCAGATCGCCGGACAGCGCCTTCGATTCGGCCCTGTCGAACGCAGGACGGGTCGGCCTCATTCCGAACCACCGCGACCAGTAGGAGTTCTTGTTCGCCGGCGCGATCGCCGCTGTCTCGAGCCACTCCGCGAATTCGGAGAAAGTCTTAATTAAGACGCTCAGAAGGACGTCAGGGTAGGTGTGCCCTTTGAACGTCTCCAGATCGACGAATGCGATCGGCCGCCGATCGATCGTCAAGTCTGCGGCAGCCTTGCGCAATAGGCTAGACTTGCCCGATCCTCGGCGCCCGAATACCAAATGGTGCTGCCTGGAGGTCGCGCGGACGAGGGTCCCACTCGCCGGCTCCACGAAGCGCCGCACGCCTTCCTTCGTCGAACGGGTGGCCTCTTCGATGAGCCGCTCGAGCGTCGATACCTCGCTTGTCTCAAGGATTGTTTGCTTGGTCACTAAAGGAAATCCCCATGTTGCTTGCTCGACTCAGACAGCCAAAGCTCAGCGGACCGGCCCGCCGAGAGCAAGTATCAGTATATCAGATAGAGTCCCGCCCATCGGCTATCCGAACTCGAAGCTGGTTGTGTTCCAAGAACCGCCGTGGAATCATGCGTCGGGAGCAATCGCAAGTCATTGAGGTCTGCGACGGGAAGCCTCCGGAAGATGCGTCATCCGCCCAATCTCACGCATTCCGGCTCCTCGCGGCTGAGAGGACGTGGTGGAGCCTTTCCCCCTATTCGCCGAACGAAAGCCCCTTCGGTACACCATTGGGCCAGGGTCGTCTGGCTGTCGGAACGCCCGGCCGTCGCGTGTTCCGACTCGAAGTGAGGGGCAAGGAGGGGACAGGCAATGCGGCTTATGGCCATCCGGGACGCACGCCTGGAGCCACTGGCGTCGAGCGCCTCTGGGCACGAGGGAATGGTCAACGGTTGGGCGGCGGCGAGTGGGGAAGAAGCGGATTGATCTTTCCGTAGGAATCGCCAGGTTCGGTGACATACTGAATATAGACGACCCGCTCATCGAGATCGGGACCCGTTCGGTCTTTACGAATTCGGCGGTCGGTTGCATGCAGTAAGCCAGCGGGAGGGTCTGCGCACGGCCTGGCCCCGCTGGTCCCGGCGGTAGGTGGCTCGGGTAGCGTGGGGCGTGAGAATAGTGGTCATTAAGCGGTAGCCAGTGGCCAGTGAAATCGAAGAGATGAAGCTGGAAGTGATAGAAAAGCGCCCAAACAAAGCCAATTTGCCCATGGTGTTAACCTTTGGCAGACTGTGACTTAGAACGAATAGAGGCGGTATCGAGCAGGAAAAACGAAGCCAATTTCCGGCCGGCGGCATGAGGCGTGGAGCGGGAGAACAGTGGCCAAGGGGACGTTGGGGGCAAACCACGTTTCCCGGGCGCCAGCAAGTAGGGTGTGTCGCAAAGACGCACCGAGATGCTGAGCGGTGCGTCATCGCAAGCTCGACGCACCCTACCGGCTTACGCCCCTCCCCTGCGGGGGCCCGGCCCGGCTCGACCCTTCCCTTGAACTGAACCAAGGCACTCCGACGTGCTCGCTTCCGCC
>JBAUOX010001218.1:0-2706 GCA_049579985.1 Isosphaeraceae bacterium
GTCGAGAAAACACCGGCCATCGACCCCGAGGTTCTCGCGGATCTCGAAGCGGTTTGCAACACCAAGGGCATCGTCCGCGACCCGAAGCTCTTGCGCCGGATCACCGAGCGAGCGGACCAGGTGCGGCGGGAGACTCTTAAGCAATTTGGCGTCCAGGAGATCGGTGCGGAAATCATTCGTACGATGCACGACCCGGAATGAAATACGTTATCGATGCATCGACGGCATTCCAATGGGAGATATCCTTTCAAGGAGGGGGGATTCCATGGCGACAGCAACCGACGGACTACAAAACGCTCTCCACATCACGGCACGCGTCCAGTCCGGAAACAAGATCGAGATTACCGCACCGGGGCTACAGGAGGGCCAGGACGTCGACGTCTACTTGGTCCCCCGTCCGTCAAAGACGCCATCGCGTCGCTCAGTGCTCGAATTCCTGGACTCCTTGCCCTCAGGACCACGGAGTGCGCCCACGTGGGATGAAGTTGAGCGGCGGTTCCAGGAGGAACGCGACGCATGGGATCGTTGATCCTGCCCTCCTCCGGGCCCCTCTACGCCGACGCCCTGATCTTCATCTACAGCGTGGAGAAGCATCCAATTTATGCTCTGACTTTGCGCCCCTTGTGGGAGGCCGTAGCCAGAGGAGATCTGGAAGTCCTCAGCAGCGAGTTGACTCTGATGGAGACGCTCATTGGACCGCTGAAACAAGGAGATGCGGCGCTCGAGACGGACTATGAGAACTTCTTCGCCAGCCCGGGCATCCGATTGCTCCCCATCACGTCGTCGATCCTTCGTGCCGGGGCGCGCCTTCGCGCGACATTGAACAGTCTACGAACCCCCGATGCCATTCAAGCGGCTACCGGCCATTCTTGCAGTTGCTCGCTCTTCCTCACGAATGACCTCATCTTTCGTCGCATCCCTGGTCTGCCGGTTGTCCTTCTCGACGATGTGCTGAGGTCATGACGCGCCCGATTGCTCAGAACGCCGATCCCGCGTTCACAGCCGGAGGCAAGGGAACATTCCGATTGCTCGACGGTAAATGGAGAGTTTGGAGTTCCGGGGACGCCATACCTAACTCTTGACGCGGGGTTGTGGCCGGGTTAGTTTCCCACCATGGCTCGATTGGCACGTGTGATAGCTCCTGGTATGCCCCACCATGAGATGGAAAGAGGGACATCAGTGAATTGCACCCAGCAAAGCCGCCTCACCCTCCGCAACCTCGCCGTTCTGGCCGAGGAGCGCGGTGACCGAGTCGAGTCCCGGCGGCTCTGGAGGATGGTTCTCGACGCCTGCCCAGGCGACGCAGAGGCCACGTCGCGCGGGGAAGCACAGCGGTAAATCGAGGCGCCTTCCTCCAGGCAGCGCCAGCCCGACGCTCGCTGCGTCGGCCCGGAGGTTCCCGCTAGATGCCGCCAATCCCGCTCCGAAAACGAAACGGCCCAGGCACGTGTTGCCTTACGGTTTGGGGTCGTTTGGCCTGGCATCGCCACGCGTCGCCTTGGACGCATCGGCCGCCGCGGGTTGCCGCCGATCCTTACGAGCCTTGGTGCCCTGGGAGCCGGAGGAGGTCGCGAACATCGACTCCAGGATCGCCTCGGGGCTGAGAAACGGCAGTACCGTCTTTCGCCGTCCCCCCGTGAGATGGACGACCACGGGTTTGGCCCGCGGATCATCGGGCGCGAGCGTGTGCGTCTCTTTTTTCTCCTCGGCCGTCCCCTCGTGGGTGATCGTCTCGAGGGTGAGCCGGGTTGGTGGTTTGTCGGGATTGGTGTAGATCGTCGTGATGCGGACTGTGTAGTCGCCGTTGAACCCGCGGGGGCAGACGTAGATTTCCTCCGCGTGATTGCCGTAACCGTTCTTGATGATCGATCCGCCGAAAACCGTCCGGGGCATCGCAACCTGGGCCACGGCGCCGAGCGGTTCCTGGATGACCAGGTCATAATCGGCGTCGCCGTCCCAGGTCAGGCGAATGAAGAGGTCGCGGGCCTCGGCGGCCGGCAGCCGGGCCAGCAGCTCATCGGCCTCCTTGCCGCGAGCTTCCTCGCGGAGCTTGCCGGCCAACTCTTCGGCCTGCTTGCGCGCCTCGCGGCGGAAATAGTCGTCGCTGCCCGGCCAGCCCAGTGCCAGCAAGCGGTCGATGGAGTCACCCATCCGCTTCGGATCCTTGGTCTTCCGCGCCAGGTTGATCGACATGACAAGCGGCTCAAAGCGATGGGGAACCTTGGCGGCGGCCTCGTCCAGCAGGGGTCCAATCCGTTCGTAATATCCCTTGAGGAACAAGGCGTCCGCGGCCTTGACCAGGTCGTTCGGGTTGTGAGTTCGCTGGGCCGCATCGGCCGCGTAGTTGAGCGCGAGCTTGATATCCTCGGGCTTGCCCTTGAGCTCCTCGACGGCGATCGCCAGCGCGACGTACATCCAGGGCTCGCGATCCTTCGGCCCCCGATGGTTCAAGTAGCCGAGCAGCGCGGCATGAACCTCGGTGAACTTCCGGCTCAGGTTGAGCAGCCGGAGCGTCTCGCGAAGCTGGTCGGACGATTCGTCGTGCTTGCGGTAATACTCGGACCAGAACTTGTAGGGGTCCGAAGGCCCGGCCGGCCGGCCCGTGCCCGCGGCCACCGAGCCGGGACCGATGGGAATCAGGGCGGGGCGAACGCCGCCTCCCGGAGCAGCCGGGCGGATCATGGGGCCAGCCGCGGGGTCATCCCG
>JBAUOX010001219.1:0-1854 GCA_049579985.1 Isosphaeraceae bacterium
CAGACGAACCTTTGCGTCCGCGACCAGGCGGACGTGAAAGGCCCGAGGGTCATCCTCCAGGAAGCGGCAACCGCCGCGGCCGACGAGGAGCGCGCCTCCCTGGGCCGCAAGCTCCCTCATGAGCTGGCCCAGGGTCTCGAAGCACCGCTGGTGCAGGCTGCCCGGACGAAAGCGCTGGAAGATCCCGGCCGGCTGCTCGTCGACTCGCTCCAGCTCCGCCAGGCTGACACCCAGCCGCCGCGCCTCGTGCGCGAGCAGCTCGCGGTCGAACAACGACAACTTGAGCCGCTGGGCCAGCGTCGCTGCCAGGCTGGAGTCTCCGGCTCCCAGCTCGCCTGTCAACGTCATGACCCGCCGCTCGGCGGACGGATCGGCCTCGCCCGATGGCCACTGCTGGCGCACCAGCGCGGCGAGGCCGGCCACCACGTCGTCGAGGGGAACTCGCCCGGTATTGAGCACCAGGTCATAATGCACCAATTGCGTGGCCGCCGCGCCGAAGAAGTAGCGGTTGAATCGCTCGCGCGTCCGGTCCACCTCGGTGCAGCGCGCCAAAGCCTGTTCCTGGCTCCAGCCTTCGAGCTCAGCCATGCGCCGGGCCCGCCAGGGGCGCGGTGCGACCAGTCGAAGATGGAATGCATCCTCGCGGTTGCCCACCAGTTGATTCGTGCCACGCCCGACCAGGATCACGTTGCCCTGGGCCTCCGCCCGGTCAACGACCTCTTTCAAGCCATGAATGTACCGGTTGTGCGGCGGGTGAAGCCGGAACCGGTCGGCGACACCGATCGCCTGCTCATCCAGCGACTCGAGCTCGGCATCCGGAACGTGCTCGATTGCCGCCGCCTGGTGCATCAATTCCCGGTCGAGCAAGGTCCAGCCGATGTCTTGCGCCAGTCTCTTGGCGACCTCCGCGCCTCCGGCACCGTACTCCCGAGATACAGTGATCAGTCTCATGGGTACCTCTCCGCCAGGAGCAACAAAAAGCCCCGCGCGGAAGCCTAGCTTCCGGCGGGGCATGGTCGTCTGGGCGATCGACCCCACGGAAGCTCTTGCTCCGTAGGGGTCATTAGCAACGGCTCACGGTTCCCATGAGCAATCGCGGTTGCGGGCGAACCCCATCGCCTTTTCTGAAAGTTTATCATCAGGCGATGAGTTGTCAACGAGGGAGCTCGAATCGTCGAGACAGCAACTTTTTCGCAGTTCGCGAAGGTCGGCTTCGAGATCCTTCACGTGTTGCCCGTCATGATCCGTCGGGGAACGATCCGCGTCGGCCGCGGCTCGGCGGACCTGTTCACGAACGGGCGCGGCTTCCAGCTCGTACTGTTCCACGAGTCGCTCGACCTCCGACCTGGCCCAGGCCTTGAGCTGGCGATCGTAGGAATCGACACACGCGCCGATCGCCGCCCCGAACTGGTCTCGAGTCTCCTCCTCGCCACGCGATCGGCCAGCGGTGGGAGCGCCGGGGCCCACCAGGGTCGCAGTCTCGACGTTCGAGCATGCAAAGCAGTCAAGTCGGGAACCGGCAGACCAGCGGGCTTCCTGTCCGCGCGGGAGGCGATGATGTCATCTGCCAGGGGCTCAGCGCGCCGCAGTCCATCCAATGAGCCGCGCAGCGACTGCTCGAGACCGGCGATGAGATCGTGAGCCATCCCGGCACGCTCGGCCAGGATTTTCCGGGCGACGTGAAATAGCCGGTCATCCCTCGCTGATGATGACTGTTCTCCAGCCCCAGCGGCCTGGGCGGCGAGTTGCAGGATCAGCTCGAGGACCCGCTCCCGGTGCATCGACCAGTCGAGCTGCTGCTGCCGCGCGCGGCGGATGGCCTCGTCGGCCTCGTCGAAGAGCCGACGGGCTTCG
>JBAUOX010001220.1:0-9761 GCA_049579985.1 Isosphaeraceae bacterium
AAAAAAGACCCGACACCAATAACACTCGGCCGATGGCCTCGCGGAGATCGCCCGGCACCTGGTCACCGGCAAGGGCCAGGATCGGTTACAATACCACGGGGAGGATTTAGGCTTCCTACATGCATGCGTTCCCCGAAGCAGCGATGGGAAACCGTGCAAGAGTTCTGGAAGCAGGTGGAGCCCTCGGATAGGATGGAAATGAGCGGAGAAGGGGAACCGGCTCCGAGCGGCTTCGGTGCCGGCCCGCATCAGTTGCAGCGAATCCACCGAACTTCTCATTGCCTCAGCTCGACTTCTACCAGCACGATTGTCCCGTCGAACTTGAACGGTGCGCGGTCGAAGTATTCGAGCGACACGGGAGAACCGAGGTCGACGCCGACATCGAAGGTCTCGCTCGCGGTAAACGCCCCCGGCACCGTCCGGTTAACTGTCGTGCGGGCGACTTCCTGGTCATCCACCTTGAGGACGACGTCTGCCGGAGCGCCCGGTTGGGCGATCGTTTCACTGACCTCGATCTTGTGCTTCCCCGGTGCGATCTTACTTTCACTTTTCGCGGTGGTCCGCTCGATGATGAGCATGTTGTATTCGTAGACGAGTTGCCCCTTATCCATGTAGAGAGTGACCCCACCGCTCGCGCCGCCGAGGGCGTATAGCACTCCGGAAGCCTCCTGGCCGACCTCGACATCCAGCGCCACGTGGTTGCTCCGCTTGCCGATAGCTGGAGCGGTGAACTCCGGCATGCGGGTAGTGGCCGCGTCGAACCGCCATGACTTGTACGGGCTGGAGATGACATCCTTCGGATGGAACCGGGTCCAGAGCCCGCCGCCGATGGGGAGTGCCTTGTTCGCTTTCGCCTCGGCCAGGAACAGATCCTTCATCTTGGCCAGCCGACCGGGATCCTTGTCCGCGAGGTCTTCTGCCTGTGAGAAGTCTTTGGACAGATCGTACAACTCCCACACATCCTTGTTCGCGTCCCATCCCTTCAATCGCGCGGCGGTGCTCGGCGTATCCCACGGGACGAACGGCCCGAAGGTGCAGGCGAACCAGCCGTCGTGGTAGATGCCGCGGCTGGCGTTGTTCTCGAAATACTGTGTCTTCTTCCGGCCAGGAGCCTGGGCATCGGCAAAGGTGTACGCCATGCTCACACCGTCCATCGGGTCCTGCTTGAACCCGTTCACCTCCTCGGGGTGCTTGACGCCGATCACTTCGTAGAGGGTTGGCACGATATCGTTGAGGTGGTGGAACTGCGACCGCGGCGTCTTGTCCGGCTTGATCCCTTTGGGCCAGGAGACGACCATCGGGTTGCGGGTGCCGCCAAAGTGCGCGGCGACAAGTTTGGTGGACCGGAAAGGGGTGCTGCCGGCCCACGCCCAGCCGGCATGGTACATGTTGTCCACCTTGGGTGAGCCCAAGGCCGGCAACCCGCCGACGTTCGTGAGTGCGGCCATCTGCTGTTCTATCGTGTTCGGGATGTTGTTCTGGGCGAGCAATTCGCTGATGCTTCCCTTCTGGCCCTCTGCGCTCGAGCCGTTGTCGCCCCAGATGTAGAGGATGATGGTGTTCTCGCGAACACCGAGTCGTTCCAGCCCGTCCACGATCTTGCCCACCTGCGCATCGGTGTGCTCGACGAAACCGGCGAACACCTCCATCAGCCGCCGCTGGAAGGGCCGCTCCGCTTCGGGAATGCTGTCCCACGACGCCATCGTGTCGGCTCGCGGCGTCAGCTTCGCGTCCGCCGGGATCCAGCCGAGTTCCTTCTGGCGGTGGAACACACGCTCGCGGTACTTGTCCCAGCCGTCGTCGAACTTCCCTTTGTACTTGTCGGCCCACTCCGGGAAGATGTGGTGCGGACCGTGGGCGCCACCGGGTGCCCAGTACATCAGGAATGGCTTATCGGGTGAGAAGGCCTGGTGCCGCTTGATCCAGGCGAGCCCCTTGTCGACCATGTCTTCGGTCAGGTGGTATTTTTCGCTATGCGGCGGCTCGATCGTGTTGAGATTCTCGTACAGCCGGGGCTCCCACTGCGACGTTTCGCCGGCGAGGAAGCCATAGAAGTAGTCGAACCCGTGGCCGGTGGGCCAGCGGTCAAACGAGCCCATCGCGGTGGTCTGGTTCGCGGGGGTGTTGTGCCATTTCCCGAACGCCGCGGATTTGTAGCCGTAGTGGTGGAGCACTTCGGGCAAGGTGGCGGACGTTTTCGGGATAATGCCGGTGTAGCCGTCGAAATCGGATGCCCGCTCGGCAATGGTCCCGTTACCGACGCGGTGGTGGTTCCGGCCGGTCAGGAGCGCGGCTCGGCTGGGGGAGCAGATCGAGGTCGTGTGAAACGCGTTGTAGCTGATTCCCGCGTCACGCAGCCGAGAGAGGGTCGGTGTGTGGACCTCTCCGCCGAAGGTGTCCGGAACACCGAATCCCACGTCGTCGATCAGCACGATGAGGACGTTCGGTGCACCCGGCTTGAGTCGCTCGGGTTCCTTTCGCCACCTCATCGTGGATTCCTGCAACGTCGGGCCGGCCACGCTCGCCGAGGGGACCGGCGGGAACGGGAGGATGGAACCATCCGCTGCGGCCGGTGGAGAGCTCTGCTGAGCCCGAAGGTTTACCGAGCCCAGGGACACCACAAGGCCGACCAGGGCAAGAATCTTCAGCGGGCGTCGGAGAGTTGAATCGTTCACCGGTAGAGCTCCCATCGGGGTTCAAGAAGTCGGGCGCGATCAGTCTTTCGGCAGAGCTGGCTTCTCGTGCGGCAGCCCACCGTCGACGCTGTACTCGGGGTCGAGCACCGTCTGGCCCTGGAAGCCCAGGAAGTCGACCTGCGACTTCAGCCACTCGCTCATCTTCTGCTGCTTCGCGTAGGCCAGGAGTTGGGCTTCCAGGTCCTTCACGACGTCCGGGTGTTGGTCAGCTGCGTTGGTCAGCTCACCGGGGTCCTTCTCGAGGTCGAACAGCTCGGTTTTTCCCGGCAGGATGGCCACCTTGATGAACTTCCACTTGCCCTTGCGGATGGCGCCTCGGAAGACCTCCACGTTGATGAGGATATCCTCATGCGGCGAGGGCTGACCCTCGGCGAGAGTGGCGGTCGCGTCCTTGCCGTCGAACGGCTTGCTCGGGTCGCCCTCGCCGCCGACGCAGGCGAGCAGCGTCGGCATGACATCGACGTGGTGCAGCGGTTCGTTCACCACGGCGGGCTTGAGCTTGGCCGGCCAGTTGACAATGGCCGGCAACCGCACGCCGCCTTCCTTGAGCCCCCCCTTGCCGCCACTGAACGGGGCGTTCGAGCAAGGCGGCTTCTGGCCCAAAGCGACCCCACCGCTCTGCTCGCGCTCCTCGGTGGACCGAGCCCCCGTGGCAAAGAGAGCGCTGGCCGGGCCACCGTTGTCGGTCGTGAAGAAAATGATCGTGTTCTCGCGCATACCCTTCTTTTCCAGGGCGTCCACGACCCGGCCGACGAGGGTGTCCAGCCCGGTGACCATCGCGGCGTAGGTTCGGTGCATCTCATCCGCGAAGACATCCTTGTAGGCGTCGATCGCGTCTTTGGGCGCCTGATAAGGCGCATGAGCCGCGAGGGATGCAACGTAGAGGAACAGCGGCTTCGACGTGTCGTGGTGCTCGATCAAACTGACTGCCTCGTTGCCGATCAGGTCAGTGTAGTAGCCCTCCTCCTTGAGGAAGGTGCCGTTCCGCTGCCAGTCGATGACGCCGCCGCGCTCCTTGGTGAAGTAGTCCACCTCACCGATGAGGTTGCCGTAGAAGTGGTCGAACCCGCGGTTCTGGGGCCAGTACTTCTTGTCCGCATGGCCGAGGTGCCACTTGCCGACCATCGCGGTCTTGTAGCCGACTTCCTTGAGGGCCTGGGGCAACGTCTTCTCGTCGGTCGGCAAGCCGTATTTGTGGCTGGGGAAGATCACGAGGGTCTGCAACCCGTGCCGCATTGGATACCGGCCGGTCATGAGGGCCGCCCGAGCCGGTGTGCAGACAGGAAGGCCGTAGTACGATTCGAGCCGCACGCCCCCGTTGGCCAGCGTGTCGATGTGCGGCGTCCTGATCTTGCTGCCCCGATAGCCGAGGTCGGCGTTGCCCAGATCGTCGGCCAGGATGATCACGATGTTCGGCTTCGTGTCCGCCCCGCGAGCGGATGACAGGGCGAGCGCTGTGAGGAACAGTGCCGCTGTGGTTCTCTTGAGCATGTTAATACTCCCGTAGGTAAAGCCCGAGGGCGTGTCTATTTGCTGCCCGGAGTGGCCTTCATCAACTGTTCCATCGCCTGGTCGATCGTGAAGCTGGCGGGCTTCTGCCGGGGCGGGAACTCTTTGAACGACATCAGCATCCTGCCGACGATATTCTGGACCGGGACTGCGAGGTAAGCGCGGCGATACCACCAGTCGTTGTAGTTCATGCCCTCATCACCCCGCTCGAAAGGGTCGATGGCGAGGTCGAAGAAGATCGGCGCGCGAAGGGCAGTGAACGGCCTACGCCACACTTCGATGCCTTTTGCTTCCTGGATCAGGAAGTGGATCTTGAGCCGCTCGTAACGCACGGCCAGCAAGTCGCCGTCGTCGCTGAAATAGAAGAACTCTTTACGCTTGCCGGGCCCCTTGCCGGTGAGGTGATCCGTCTGGTCGTAGCCGTCGAGGTGGACTTTGTAAGTTCGTCCGCCAACCTGGTGGCCTTCGAGAAGCTTCTGTTTGATGTTCGGTTCCCCCGCCGCGGCCAGTAGAGTGGGCAGCCAGTCCTCGCCCGCGAAGGTCTCCGTGAACACCGTGCCGGGCTTCACCTTTCCCGGCCAGCGGACGAGCGCGGGCACGCGCCAGCCGCCGTCCCAGCCGGTATTCTTCTCGCCCCGGAATGGCGTGGTACCCGAGTCAGGGAACAGGCAGACCATCGGGCCGTTGTCGGTCAGGTAGAGGACGATCGTATTCTCCGCCAAGCCCAGCCGGTCCACCTCGTCCAGCAGCTTGCCGACCAAGGCGTCGTGCTCGACCATGCCGTCTGCGTAAAAGCCCAGACCGGTCTTGCCCCGGTTCTCATCCTTCACGTGCGTGAAGTTGTGCATCCGCGTGGTGTTGAACCAGCAGAAGAACGGCTTGCCCGAGCCTTTGGCCCGGCCGAGGAAATCAGTCGTTGCCTTGAGGACTTCCTCGTCGATCGTCTCCATTCGTTTCCTGGTCAGGGGGCCGGTATCCTCGATCTTGCCGTCGGCAGTGGCTTTGATCACCCCGCGCGGACCGAACTTCTTCCGGAAGTCGGGGCTTTTCGGGTAGTCCTCGTTCTCCGGTTCTTCCTCGGCGTTCAGGTGATAGAGGTTGCCGAAGAACTCGTCGAACCCGTGATTGGTGGGCAGGAACTCGTCCTTGTCGCCGAGATGGTTCTTGCCGAACTGGCCAGTCATGTACCCGAGCGGCTTGAGCAACTCGACGATCGTCGGATCCTCCTTGCGGATTCCCAGGTCGGCACCCGGCAAGCCGACCTTGCTCAGCCCGGTGCGGAAGGGAAGCTGACCCGTGATGAAGGCGGAGCGTCCTGCCGTGCAGCTCTGTTGCGCGTAGTAGGTCATGAACTTCCCGCCCTCCTGCGCCAGCCGGTCGATGTTCGGCGTCCGATATCCCATCATGCCCTGATGGTAGGTGCTGATATTCCAGATGCCGATGTCATCGCCCATGATGACCAGGATGTTCGGCTTCTTGACCGAATCTCGCTCCTGGGCAGACGCTGGATCTCGTTGCATGGTCGAGGCCAACAAGACCGCCCGCCCGGCGCCTGAATCGCAGCGGGTGTTCGCGACCGGGGTCTGAGTGGGCGAGGGCGAGCCGGCGGCAATCAGGTGGCCCGGCATCCAGCCCGAGCCGGCCAGCCACCCTATCAGGCCCCCCAGGACGATGGCGCTGGCTGTGCACAGTCGCGCTCGCTCTTTCATCACGATGTCCGCTCCGGCTTAATTAACGAATAAGGCTAACGAAACTGATACGATGAAACGGCGTATGGATCCTGCGACGCTCGGCGATCCTGTGTGAGAAAGCTCGCACCGATGAGAGCCCGCAATTCTCCGACTCGACTCACTCCAGGAGCCGAGCGGAACCCCAAGGGCACCGTCCCACGTAGCGCCCACTTGCTCAGAATCTAATGGGCGGTTCAATCTTCGTCGAGCTCTTCCACTTTCCATTCGTGGACGCCCGCGGCCCATTGCTCTTGAAGTTTCAGAGCCAGGCGCAAGGCGGTCGTCGTCACCGGAGTGAAGCTCACCTCGCACCAAGCGTCCTTCTTGACGGGGTATTCGGTAGAGGCGGCAATCGGCTTCCAGTCTTCACCCTCGCGATACTCGATTTTCCAGGAGGCGGGCAAAGGGCAGGCGCCGCGGCCCGTGTCGTCGAACCAGTAGACCCTGGCGCTCTTCAGGGTCACTGGCATCTTCCAGGTGTATTGGACCCATTCATCACGGCCCTGGTGCGGCCATCAGTGACAGAGCGCCGCGGGCTGCTCGCCACTGCTCTTGGGCTCCAGGCCGTCGTTGATGCCCCAGGGCTGGCTGTTGCCGCTGACGTACGACAAGCCCACCTTGGGCTGGGTTTCGAGCCCGCCGAGTGCGGGCGTTCGTGGGGTCTGGGGAAGCCAGACCTTCATCGGCCCCGGCTTGCGGTTGTCCCAGGCGTTATAGAATCGCGGTGATCTCCACGGGCGTGAAGGCTGGGACGGGCGGTACAAGACTTTGCTCCATTCCAGTTCGGGGGCCGTTGCCGCCAATCCCACGACCACGACCACGACGACTCGACCCAACAGGTCATGTCGCCAGCGCGCTCAACTCCGCGTTTTGCGGCAAGATCGCCTTGATGCGGGCGCCATCGGCAAGATTCGCTGTCGTTCCCGGAGATTGTACGCCGGTCGCGTTCGCGGAAAAACGGCCTTGGAGCATCCGAGAGTACGGCAGGGAAGGTGTGGGAATCAAGGTCCGGCTGGCAGGACAGCCGGCTCGCCGCTGCTGGGATGGTCCTTCCACGCATTCCAACGCGTGGTCCGGGGGACGAATCGCATCGTTTGGCTACAGGTATTTTCCTGCTGCCCGAGGTAATTCCATCGGCTCGTCCGTGCGCATCTGAACTGCTTGGCGGTCACGGAGTTGGTCCTGATATCGCTGGTAGGTCCAGTTGATGAAGTTCTCCCAATCGACGTTCAGCTCGATACAGCACAGGGGCAGCAACGCTTCGGCACGTGTTGATGACGGTTACAGACGGATTCCGGCGGGTCCTGACGGTTTCTTGCGGACACGGCTCCCATCTCAGTGTAAAATTGGGGCAGTTCGACCGGACGAAAATCGGACTTCGCGGGAGCATTCCATCGTGGCCATTCTGGTACATGTCACCGAGACTGCCGGCTCTTCACCAGAAGACGAACTCACCCCCGCTCCACCCGGGCTTTTCCGCTACCATGGCGGGGCCAATACGGTGCTGTGCGCCGGGGTGGCAACCGGCTTGTTGTTCGCCGGCCTGAATTGGCTCCCCGCGTGGGGCGGTTTCCTCGTCGGGGCCGTCCCCACCCTCCTCTTGAGCGCGCTTTCCCACACGCTCCGCGGTAAGCATCCTCCAGCGCTAAAGTGCTGAGGCTTTGCAGAAAGCCTGGGCTTAGCAGACCGCCGGAAGAAAGGCCGGCAGACGATACCGGGGAATACTTTGGAATGCGGAATGCGGAATAAACACCGATCGAATTGATTCCGAATTCCGCATTCGAGAGGGTCGAGAGGAAGTCGGAATCGCCCGGCGGTCACAGTCGCGGCGAGGACGCATCACTCCCGCAAGGGAGCGGCGGTTGGTTTTACCGCCACGGGGGGAAGCCCTTTGGGGTCGGTCCGGCTCGTCGGGAGCGCCCGGGTTTTTCTTTCTTTGCTTTCTTTTTTGGGAGGGCGCGGCTCCTCCTCGACCCGTGAACGGGTGAGGTTTCCGCCGCGAAAGAATCTGATGACCCACGACCAGTTCGTGAACCTCCTGCATACGCGGCCATTCCGCCCCTATCGGCTCCGCACCGCCAGTGGTCGCGAGATCCCTATCAGCCACCCCGAGTCGATCGCCTACGGTGGGGAGCGGACGGCGGTGGTCGTGTCCGGGGACCGCTGGGAGATCCTTGACATCTCGCTCGTGGAGTCGATCGAGGGCGTCAATCAGCCGGCCCCCGCCGTCGACCGCAGCGACGAGGACTAAGCGGGTCACCAATTGAATCTTTACATGCCTTGTACGGCCGCACGCCGATCAGACGCGGCGATTGAGTCTTGAGTGTTAACTTTCAATTGGTGACCCGCTTAGCCCGCACGGTAGACTCGAGTCGCCGCGGTGGACCGCCCGCAGCAACCTGGGGGGCGTAGCGGCCTTCCCCGAGGTTGCGAGCGCGGCCCACCCCGGCGAGCCGGGGGCCCGGCGGAACAGGTTGCGGGGTCGCTTCGGTCTCATGGTTCGTTCTCCTCTCGGATCGCGAGCCGTTCGGCTAGGACCGACGGCGCGAGCGGGGTTTCTCGGGACGCGCGGGTCCGCGCTTGCGGGCGCGGCTTCCGCGCGGGCAGGGCGGCCTCGAGGGGCGATCAAGCCTGTCCGGATCGTGGCGGCGGGCATTCTTCCGCGGAGAGCCTGATTTGCGCACCCAGGACCGTCGCATAGCGGAATAACGTGTCCAGGGTCGGATTGAGATTCCACCCGTTTTCGAGCCTGCTGATCGCCGCGCGGGTCATTCCCGATCGCTCGGATACGTCGGTTAGGCTCAATCCTTGTCGCTCCCGAATCTGCCGCAGGCGTACCGTGAGTTCGCGCAGCTCCATGAATTGCCCGTGGGGAACCAGTTCATCGAGTTCCCCTCGGTCGATCAGCTCGTCCGGGCCGGGGCGCTCGATTTTCGATCGGGCGCGAATCGCCTCCACGGCGGCCTGCTGCTCCGGGCTCAGTGCGGGCTTGGAATCTGTCTGACTCATCGCTTCCTCCCTTGAGGCGGGGGGACTTCGTAGGCTGTGACAGGATAGATGGTCCGGGGGTCGTCCAACACCTCTTCCCAGATGACCGTGATGAACTTGCCGGACGAAGTCGAGCCGAAAACGGATCTTCCGGGGATAAGTGCTAATGCCGGGGAAAACGGCCCTCGCCCAGTAAGAAGGCCCACAAATCCCGGGATGCTCGCACCAAAAAACGGAAGAGCCCCGAAAACCTGCGGCCGGCCCGTTCGACGGCTCCGACCCGTTCGGCTCCGGGGGTCGCGGAGAACCTCTTCGGCCTCCTCCACCGTGATGCCGTGTTCGGCCAGGTGTTGAACGTTTCCCCCTGGGTCGTCTTCCAGGTCCCAGATGACGGTGGCGTCGATCACCGATTCCTCCCATAGGGTTTCCCCTATTGCATTATAGTGTAACAAAGGTCATGAGTCGAGCGTGTCTCTGTGTTGGTCTCCATGAGGGCAGCCTCCTGGATCGCTTCCCGATTGGCCGGGGCGCTTTCACCTGCGCGCAGGAGCGTGCGCAGGTGGAGCGTTCTCCTGTTGGATTGCTTCGCCTTTGGGCACGGCGTAGGGGTCGGGGCCTCGGGCGGACGACCGAAACCGGCGGGCAGGGTCGGGCCACGGGGGGAACCCCTCCGGGGGTCGGGCCTCGGGGCGCGGATCCTCGGGCGGGTCGATCGGGCCGGGCCCCCGAAGGGGTGGGTCCAGAGGATGGCGGGGGGAACCCCCTTGGGGTCGGGCCAGCCTGACAGGGCCAGGGCCGCCCAGGGTGGGCTTGCGGCGGGGGGCTGGTGTCATTGGAC
>JBAUOX010001221.1:0-14874 GCA_049579985.1 Isosphaeraceae bacterium
GGGTGTACCGGCAGGTCTGCCCTGCGGCGGTGCGGCCGGCGCCGGGCGGGTCGTTCCCGGGGATGGCACGTTCAGTGGAGGCGTCGTGTCCGGTGGCGGACTGAACAGGTTGTTCGAGCCGAACGGGGTCGTGGCAGACGCTCCTGTCCCCGAATCGAGCCGCGGCACGTTGTTCGGCGCGGTGAGCGGCTCGGGGGCCGGAACCAGCTCCACACTTGAGCCCGGGTCCTGCATGCGCGCCTGCGACACTCCCTCGCCCAGGAGCGGCATCATCAGGTCGCCGTAGGGTTTGTCCTTGGGCCGCTTGTTGACGATCTTGATCTCCAGCGGCTTGCCCATTTCGGGAGTCGAATGGAAATAGCCGAGCGCCTGGATACGCTTTTGGAAGATCTCGAGCCGGTTCTTGTCCAGAATCTCGCCGGGCAAGAGCCCCGCCATGACGGCCTCGCGGCGGATGACCTTGTCCTTGGTCCGCGTATTGCCGATGATCCTGAGCTCGCCGATCAGATAAGGCTCACCTTCTTCAATCTTGTAAACCAGGTCCACCACTCCAAGCTCGTTGGTGAACCGCGGCTCGAAATTGATCTGGGTGTCAATGCACCCCAGCGCGTTGTACCGGGACACCATCAGTTTGAGATCGCCCTCGCGCACGGCGTCGAGGAACGGCTTGCCGGAGTGGAGCTGCAATCCCTCGCGGAGCTCGGCCGTCTTGATCTTCTGGTTGCCCTCGAAGATCAGGTTGCGCACCTTGTAACGGGTTCCCTCGGAGATCACGAAAGTCAAGTTGACATCGCCCAGACTCGCGCCCGGGCGGGTCACGGGCGTGACCTTGACCTCGAAAAACCCTTGTGACTGGTAGTAATCCGTGAGCTTGCGCTTGTCTTCATCGAGCATGTCCCGGTGGTACTTTCCGCCCACCAGGCCCAGAATCGGCTGGCGGCTGGTGATCTTGGTCCAAAGCTGGGCGTCGGTGGCAAAGACGTTACCCTTGAAATCGATGCTGGCGATCTTGAACTTGGGTCCCTCGAAGATCTGAAACACGACCTTGACGTCGCCGACGTTGCCCCCCTCGACCAGCTTCACCTCGGCCAGCTCGTAGCCCTTCTCCTGATAGAGCCGCTGGATCTGCCCCAGGGCCAGCCGGGTCTTGGTGGGATCGGCGCGGTTGCCGGCCTTGAGGTCGGTGCTATCCTCGATCTCCTTGAGTGGCACCCCTTTCCGCCCCCGGAACTCGACGTGCTTGAGCACGGGCATCTCGCGAACGCGGAAGATCAGGACATACTTGCCGCTCTTGGGCGGAGCTTCCTCGTACCACGACTGAACGTCGGAGAACCACTTGGTGCCGATCAGGCTGTGGATGTCGGCCTCAACCTTCTGCTGGTCGAGCGGCTGCCCGGCCCGGCTGAGGAGCTTCGCTCGGATCTTCTCCACGGGGATCGAGGCGTTGCCTTCGATGCGCAATTCCGTGACGGTTCCTTCGGGAAGCCTGTCCCCTTGCTGAGCACGGCTGCGAGCTACCAGGATTCCGGACGGATCTCCGGCAGCCAGAGCGAGCGCAGCCAGCGCAATCCACACCCGGACCCAGGTCGAGCAAAGCGCCGGACCGCCCCATGGTGAGACGACCGGCGAACCCGGGCTGGGAACCGCGTTGGCGTCCGAGATTGGGGCACGCGGCCCGCTGATCACGCGCCCCTCGGAAACCGTCCCTGGCGCCGAGGAGTGTTGCTTTACGAATCTTCCCATGAGCGATCGTTCCTGAAGCGAACCGATCTAGAGCCGCCCCACCTCAACGTCGCGTCGCGCTGGATGGACCGCCGGCCGCCACGGGCAGGAGAGCCATCTTCACGCGTCCGCCGGCCCGCGGTCGCGGGCGTGTCGAGGCGGCGTTCAGGATTGGCCGATCATCCCAGTCGGAATCGAGGGAGCGACGATCGCACCCCCTGAGGCAGCCACAGCGACCAGATCAGAGCCTCGGGGCCGTTCATCGACCCGGCACGCACCGTATCCATCCCTGGTCACGGTCCGGCCTCGGCCCTGGCGTCGCTGCTTGAAGACATGACAGGCTCGGGACTTTTACCGCAGATCCTCGAATGACGCAAGAGCGCAAGGACCAATTCGAGTGAGAGGAGGGCAGGCGTCGTCTCCGCGAAAAGGGACCCGCCGGCATCAGGACATCACATGCCGTGGCTTGGGTTCCTTGAAGTGTTGCCGGAGTGACGGGTTCAGACCATAGCCCAGGCTCAGAAACTTGATCGGGTGCAGGGTCGGCTTGGTCAACCCTTGTTCCATCTGAATTCGACATGCGCCGCACTCGGTGGCTCCAACTTCGATGTCGTCGTCCTTGAGCCGCCGGAGCAGCTCTCGCCCGGCGCGGAGCGAGGTACGGAACTGGTCGCGGCCAAGACCGTACGTCCCACCCATGCCGGAACAGCCTCGATTGATGAATTCGACATCCAGCTCGGGGATCCTGCGGATCAGATCCAGGCCGGGCATGCCGACGTCGAGAGCCCTGAGATGGCAGGGTTGATGGTAACCAACCCGCGCGTGCAGCGGCTCGTGAGGCCGGGGCAACTGGCCGCGCGCATCGAGGCCGGCGAGATACTGGCCAAGGTCCATCGTGTTCTGGGCGACGAGCTCGGCATCCAGGTCGTCGGTCAACTTGACGTATTCCTGACGAAGCATGAGTGCCGCGGTCGGCTCGGAGCAGACCACGGTGTAACCGTCGCGGACGGCGTTGCCCAGAACCCGGAGGTTGCACAGAGCGAGGTCGCGGGCGTAATCGATGTCGCCGACGATCAGCGAGGCCATGCCGGAGCTGCGCTGGCGGGGGGGCACGAACACGTTGACCTCGGCCTGGTGCAGGACGGCCACGACCGACTCGGCAAGCTCATGATCATAATAATTGGCATAGACGTCGACGAAGTAGACCACGCGCGGGCCAGACTGATGAGGCCGCGGCCGGGCGAGCCCCAGCCGCTGCGCCCTGCGAGTGAACGGAGTGCGCCGGACCCGGGGCAGAACCCGATGCCGGGAGACCCCCAACACCCGCTCGATCAACCAGCGGGCGCTGCGCCGGGACATCAGGAAGTTGGAGATGATGGGAAACCGGCTGGCCAGCCGTGCCCACATCTCGAGGCGGGAAAAGACCCAGTCACCAGGCGGCAGGCCGTGATTCTCGACGAAGGCGGCCTTGGCCTCGAGCATCAGGCTCGAGACATCGACGCCCGCCGGACATTCGGGCCGGCAGAGCTTGCAATGGATGCAGAGGCCGGCGTGCGCTTTGAGTTCCTCGCTCCCCCAGAGCTTGGGATCGACCTGCCCGGTGGCGATCTGCCGGACCAGATTGGCCTGGGAACGGGGCGTCGCCGCCTCACGGCGGTGAGCGCGATAGCTCGGGCACATGCGCAGGGTGGGATCCAGGGTCCGGCATTCGCCGCAGCCGTGGCAGGCCGATGCCATCGCCAGTGCGCCGGGCTCCGGCCAGCGAAGAACCGGCAAGATCACCGAGCAGTCGCCGGCCGGCGCCTCGTGCTCCCGCGCCGCCGAGCCCGATTCCCCGCCCGGCTCCGCCCGCTGCTCGGCTTCCAGGACACGAAAAGAACCTGAGCCCGTCGCCGCGCCAGGGATGAGGACTGATCCCGAATCGTAGTCCAGCGACGGCGGGAGAGTGGGAAAGTGCTTCAGGTCTCGGACCATCAGGTGAGGATCATCGCCGACGACCTTGCCGGGGTTGAGCAGGTTCGATGGGTCGAAGGCATCCTTGATTTCGCGGAAGACCTGGACGAGCTCGCCGTACTGCCTGGGAAGGAACTGGGTCCGCGCCAGGCCGCAGCCCTGCGACGCCGAGATCGTCCCACCGGCTTCGATCACCAGGTCGTAAATCTCCCTGACCAGCGGCTCGAGCCGGGCTCGGTCGCCGGGATCGGCCAAGTCGAGGAAGGGGCGCAGGCGAATTCGACCGTCCCCCGCGCAGGCGTTCATGGTCCACAGCACCCCATGACGCTTGAGACGATCCTGAAGCTGGCGCAGCACCGGGGCCAAACGGTCCGGGGGAACCGCCAGATCGTCAACGATGGCCAGCGGCCGCGACTTGCTGCGCGACTTCATGAGCAGCGGCTCGGTCAACCGGCGCAGCGCGACTAGCTGCTCACACTCGGCACGGCGGAAGACCGTCACCGGATCGGCCTTCAGAAGTCCCTCGCGAGTCATCCGTTCGATGAGCAGGCGCAACTTGCCTGCGACCTCCTCGTGTCGGTCGCTCTCGAACTCGACGATCAGAACCGACTCGGCCGCCTCGTCGATCCAGGCATGGAACCGAGGATCGGCATCACGTGCCACGCTGAGCAACCGCCAGTCGTAAAGGTCGCAGACCGAGGGCTCCAGCTCCGGTTCCAGGCAATGCTGGGCGCTGATGGCGGCATCCGCCAGCCGGGCGAAAGGGAGCACCACAACCCCTTGAGCCGCCGGCAGGGCGACGGTCCTCAGAACCGCCTGCAGGACCAGTGCCAGAGTGCCCTCGGAACCGCTCACCAGCCGGGCCAGGTTGATTCCCTTCGCACCCGCGGCCCGACCGAGCGCATAGCCGGCACGGTTGCGGGGCATGGTGGGCGTCAACTGGGTCAGCCGCTTCTGGCTCTGCCGATAAACGTTCTGCAGCTTGCGGACGATCAGGTCCGTGAACGTGGCCGGCTCCTCGTCATAGGCGGGCCAAGGCTTGAACCCAAGATCGACGATCTCTCCGTCGGCCATGACCACGCGAAGCTGTTCGACCTGGTCGGCCATGGAACCGAACCGCAGCGACCTGACCCCGGCCGCATCGACGCTGATCATACCCCCCAGAGTGCCGATCCTGGCGTTGACCGGAACCGGTTCCAGCCGGCGACCCAGGGGAGCCAGCTCGGCGTTCAGGGTCTCGAGCACGACGCCGGGCTCGACGACAACGCGGTCCGCCGCGATCTTGACGATCTTTCGGAGATGGCGGCTGAAGTCGATCACGATGCCGTCGCCGAGGGTGCCACCTCCCGTGTCGGTTCCCGCACCGCGAGCATGGAGCGGGATTCGATGCTCGGCGGCATACCGCACGACCGTTGCGACGTCGTCCTCGGTCCGCGGAACGACCACCCCCAGAGGATCGATCTCATAGAGACTCGCATCATGCGCATACGGCGCACGATCCAGCGGCTCGAAGTAGAGCTCACCGGCAACGAGCCCTCGCAGATCGTCATAGATACGGGCGCGACGCTCATCCACGGTAGGGGATGGACCTCAAGGGCAAGGCAGCGAAACTAGCGTTTCTTGGGTTGATCACCGTTGGTCAGTCCAGGGCGATCAGGTGTTTTTCAAGGGGGGACCGGATAGGGGGGTCGATGACGGCTCAACGCTTCCGCCCCGCTTTCGCAACTCTTCAATCCGGAGCCGTTCCTGGCGATAACGCTCGCCGACGGCCAGGTCGAACGGATGGAAGCGATTCTCGGGATTGGAGCCCGCACCCCGAATCTGGCTCAGGCAGCGGTAGCAGATCGTGACGTCGGGAACCCGGTAATAGAGAACCATATCGAGGAGTGCGGAAGCCAGCAGGACCAGGTAAGTGAAAAGCGGCCTCTCGAGATACCAGAAGATCGTGCTGATCACGAAGCCGACAATCACGATGAACAGCCCCAGCCCCTGGGGAAAGTCTTTCTGAATGTACAGGTCTGTGGTCGCGCACCAGGGACAGGCCCGCAGTTGCCCGTCCTCGACCAGCTCACAATGGAGCGAGTGCCCGACTCGGCACTGACTGCAAATCCCCCGACCGGCCGCTTCCAGCGACCGAACGTGGTTCACAACTCCGCAGTTTGGACAAAGAAAGGTCAACTCCATGAAAGGCGCACGCCTGACCTGATTGAAAAAAGAGATCATACCTCCCATGCCGGCAACGAACACCAGATTGTAACCGACCATCCCGGCTGAGGCTAGGAGCAAACAGAACTTCCGCCCGGGTGCCCGGGGGAATTTGTCCCTCTCCATAGCCGCCGGTACCCGGGTCAAGAATTGTTCCAGGGCCGATCCGCAGTGGCGCTTCAAGAAAATGGGCGATGCACGGGCGAGCATGATGGCGCCGGAGGTGGCCTATCAGAATCTGCTCCTCTCGATGCTTCTCCTCCCCGCAAAGGCGTGATCCTCCCTCACGGTCAGCACACGATCAGCTCAGCCTTCGCCGAAACTTGACCTTCGCGACTGTTGACGAAAAACGACTTTCCAGAAGGGACGAACGACCGGCGGGAACCTGGGTCGGATAGCAGCAAGAGCTTGCGCATCTTGCACTTCCGCAACTTGCCACCGTACTGATCGTCATTTATTATTAAACATTTTTAATTCTGAGCCTGAATTCTGCTTATCTTTTCAAGTTTCTTGTTTACACCACGGAATTATCTCGATACCTCAGAACTGCAATATTACGCGACACTCCTGATCGCAACGTTTCGCAGCGACGTTGATCTGAGAAGCGAGGGAGTGTCACATTTTTCTTGAACTTCGAGGCGGGCTTGATAATAATCCTGAGGAATTCGGAGACTTGTCTGGTTGAGCTCGGTCAGGAGCGCGCCGAATTTCAGTCGCTTCGTCTCACGTACAAGTAAAGCCCTCCACCGTTTGGTCCGTTCAGGGATTGCCGCTGGGATGACGGTTCGATGAGGGCAAGGCCACAAGGATGGTTTTCTTTGTTTCACGGAGATGATTTGTCTCAGGGACATGACGGGAAGCTAGCATCTTGATGGGAGGGAAAAAGGAATGAGGAAAGGAATGAGAAAAGCCGCATCGTTCAGCCGCTGGAGCCTCTTGTTGGGGGTCGCATGCGGTCTTGCAATGTTGCCAGTCGCGAATCGCGCGGCTCGCGCCGAAGCCATTTCGATGTCCCTAAGCGTGAACGGCGGCCCGTTAACAACGATTGACGGGCTTGCCACTATCTCAATGTTTCCAACGCAAAGCTACACGATCAGCGATATCGCCGGGTTGAACACGCTGCTGACCGGTGATGGATCGGTGTACCAGTTCTCGTCGCTTGGCGGAAGCAGCACTACCTTTCCTGGCACGTCTACGGGAGGAACCCTCGACCTGACCGGAGGGGTCTTGATTCCCGCTGGGACTCTCGTGCCGCCAGGCCAAAGTTTATCCATCACGGAGACCTTGACGGGTTTCACCACCCCAAGTGGCCCCTCCGGAACAGTGTCGAGTTCCTCCTCCGCGACCTTCAATGAGGCAGGCACGGGTAATTTTCACACGGCCAATAGCTCGTTCAACGGAATCCCGACTCCGTCTTACATGGTCGCGTCGTCGTCTAGTCTGCTCCCCAACTCTTCAACCGGGAGTGCTTCGGCACCTATTCTTCCCTTTGCCCCGCTGCCATATGAGTTGGCAAACTCCATCTCCTTCAGCCTGATCTCGTCCGGTGCCTCTGACCAGTTTGGGGTCTCGGTGAATGCGACGGCGACGGCAATTCCGGAACCGGCGAGTGTCGTGACGATGTTGATTGGCCTGCCACTGCCTTTGGTGGGCCTTGCCTGGCTCCGCCGCCGCCGCGCGGTGGTGGAGAATTCCTGATTTTCGCCTTGCCCTTCCTCGACAACAACGCATCGAGGAAGGGCGGTTATCGTTGCACATTTCCCCAGAAGAATTTCGCTGCGCCCACTCCCGAGTGGGCAGAGCACCATGACAACACCGTTCGCCAGAACGGAGCCCTCGCAGCTCTTGGTCGCCGAAACCATCGAGCTGTCGAGGGCATTTGTATTAACGCGGCACGAAAGAAACGCATGTAGGTCAGGCTTTCCAGCCTGACTCTGAGCCTTGTCAGGCTGGAAAGCCTGACCTACTTCCTTGCCGGGGTAATAACTACCGAACACTATGTCAGCACCCAAAGTGACGCCCCGGACTCCGTGAAAAAGAGCGTCGTACCCATGGCCGCGAGGCTCGTAGGCGCTGAGGTCTTGCCAACGCTCATGTTGGTGTCCATCACGGTGCCGTTCGACGTGCCGTCGCTTTGCCATATTTGATAGCCGTAGGCCGCCGTATAGGCAGAAAAGTACAGCGTCCCATTGACGTTCGTCAGGCTCGAAAGATAGCAGCCCGCGGTGCCGTTGATCATCGTGACCATGACGGTGCCGTTCGATGTGCCGTTGCTCTCCCAGAGCTGGCTGCCGTCCGTCCCATTATTGGCCGCGAAGAACAGCGTGCTGCCCACCGCCGTCAGGGACTTGGGAGTCAAGCCGACGGTGCCTGGATTGATGTCCGTGACCATGATGGTGCCGTTCGATGTGCCGTTGCTCTTCCAGAGCTGGCTGCCGTCCGTCCCATTATTGGCCGCGAAGAACAGCGTGCTCCCTACGGCCGTCAGGGACGCCGGTAATAGCCCCACGTGAGCGGCGCCGGCACTGGTCAGCCTCGCGGTCCCGCTGGGCGTTCCGTTGCTCTCCCATAACTGGTAACCGGTGGAATCATAGCCGTCGAAGAACAGCGTGCTGCCCACCGCCGTCAAGTTTCCCGGAAGCATGCCACTGCCGCTGACGTTAGCGCCGGTCAGCATCGTGGCCCCAGTCCCGCTGGTATCCCAGAGCTGGTAGCCATGCGTCCCGTCGTTGGCCCTGAAGTAGAGCGTACTACCTACCGCCTTTAGCAAGGATGGGAAGCACCCCACGCCTGGATTGATGTCCGTAACCATCATGGTGCCCCCGGCGGTGCCGTTGCTATCGTAGATCTGGTGCCCGGCGCTGGTGCTGTAGCCCACGAAGTAAAGCGTTCCCTGAACGTTGGTCAGGGAGCTAGGCAAGAGCCCAAGACCGGGGTTGACGTCGGTGACCATTGTGGTGCCGCCGGGGGTGCCGTCGCTCTTCCAGAGCTGGACACCGTCGGGTCCGTCGTCGGCGGTGAAGTAGAGAGTATTCCCCACAGCGGTCAGATACGCGGGGGAGATGCCGTAGGGCGCGTGCACGTCCGTCAGCATCTTGGTGCCGTTCGAGGTCCCGTTGCTCTCCCAAAGCTGGTAACCGTGCGTGGCATCGTGGGCCCCGAAAAACACCTCCCCATTCACAGCCACCACACTCGTCGTGATCGTGGCACTGTAAGGGAGAGTGATGCCTGTCAGCGATCCGCTCAGTAGCTCTCGACCCTCGAGAGTCTCAACATGGGGTCGGCATCTTGCTCTCCGCGGCCGAGTCGTCGATGCGGAGAAACGTCGCTTCAGATTCAGCAGCATGGTTGTGCTCCTGTGTTGAAGACAGCCTGAGACCCTCCGCTCCGGCTGGCGAGATACTCCGCACACGTGGCGCGGAGAATCACCAGCCCGGAGAGCGTCTCCGGCCATCAAATACTTCAAAATTTCACGGTTGTAAGTCGTCGACCGAGGTCGAACCGCAGGTCCGCGACCTCGACGTCAGGGCATTCTTGCCCCGCAGCTTCTCGGTGAGTAGATTCTCAGAAAACTTCGTGTTGATCTCAACGGCGTGTTGCTCACAAGCGGCGGACTAAATATCGCCCCGTCCCCAGCCGTTGTCAAGAACCTATCGAAGAATCTTTGAAAACAGACGTTATTACTCTTCTCCTGCGCTCACATGATTCCATCACAAATGATGGATTCCCAGCGTGCATTGCTGCCTGCAGACGCCGTGGCTTTGCTCTCGATTTCGAGAGCCTCCAAAAGATGCATAGCTCGAAAATGCCAGGCAAGAGGCAAGGATGTTGCCGGAATGCAGCCCATGATGATCATCCACGATGGCTGGTCATCATACATAATTACACATACTCACGTATGCAATTATTTAATGGTTTGTTCCATAAATTCACGGTGAGGGGACCGCGCGTTCAGGCGACGGGGGAATCGCCGGCCCTCCGACGTTGCAAATAATGAACGTACCTGGATAACTGAGCTGTTCCCCGGTACAATTGAGTGAACGCCAGTGTCTCGAACAGCGCCGCAGCCGGAATCGGACGGACTCGGGGGCTGGCCCTACGACACGCCTTGAGGCGCTCGAATCTACTCCCGCGCCGGGGCCAGTGGGGCGAGTAGCCGGGAAACCGGTCCAAGCTGGGCAGTGGTCTGGTTGACCCAAGAAGCCCCCTCGTTCCGAGGGGGAGTAGTCACTGGATGAAAGTGCTGGGGCACACTGCTGGCTAATTTCGGACAGGGCGGTTCTCGTCCGTGCGACCGCGGGCTAGCCGGTCGTCCTGATCTGGGCTCCAGCTACCCTGAGATGGCCGCTCCTGGAGAGCTCATCAAGCGCCAGAACCTCGAAAGGGAAATCTCACCCTGGCAGGCTTGATACGTTGAGCCAGAGGAACCAGCCGACAGCCGTCGAGGCTGCGTGGTACAATTCGCTTCGGGACTTCAGCCCATCAGTCCGCCGGTACGCGCCCCGATCAGCGAGGTCAGCTCACCGAAGAGCACCAAGGCCATGGCCGCATAGAGGATTCCCGTGGCCGACTGGGTTGAGCGGATCTGCACCGTCTTCCATGCCAGGATGGTCGCCAGAACTGGGCCAGCGAATCCCATGCCCCAGCGCATCAATAGGAACAGGGTTGAACCAGCATCGACCGCGTGCGGTTGCAGGCCGGGGATGCCCGAGTGCGCAAGATAGATGCCGATGATTGCAACAAGCCCGCGCGCCACCAGGCCCCAGCCCATGCATCGCACGAATCTCTTGAGCGGTTCGATCGACATGGCGGGCGCAGTCAGATGATGGTGGCCCAGCAGCATTGCCGTGAGCGTCGCTCCCAGCAGGAACCCGGAGGCAGTGCGGCTTGCCGTGTTGAACGCCCAGACCACGGGCGAAACGCTTCGAGAGGCCAATGCCAGCCAACCGGCCGTCGCCACCGCGATCAGCCAGGTCACAAGCACGGCGACCCGGGGAAGCCCCAGGCCCCAGCCGATCGTCGCCATGTAAGCGAGTGCAGCACCGGCGATCAAGATCCAGACGGTTGGCCCCAGTCCCTCCGATCGCGATCCGTCCAGCGCTGCCAGGACCAGGAGACCAAGGATGACCTGGCATTGAGTCCGGAAGAACGGCAGCGGAACGCTTTGCCAGCTCGTCGCCAGCAAGAGTACCGCCAGGCCGAAGGACAGCCGGACTCCGAAATCCGCAAGCATCGGTGTGTCGTACATCATCGTTCGAGCCCGCGATCGTGGAGCCATCAAAGACAACCGGCCGGCGCTTCGGACAGGGTCGGCCGGCCGACAAGCACGGGAGGCGGGACCCGGTCGAGCATTCGCCGGCTCAGGTCTTGGAGCCGAAAATCAGTGACATCACCTCCGAGCGCGTCGCCAGTTTTTGCTTGAACGCGCCTCTCATGGCGCTGGTGACGAACGAGCTGTCGGGCTTATTCACCCCCCGGATGGTCATGCAACTGTGGCTGGCCTCGATCACCACGGCCACTCCCTTGGCTTCGAGCTCTTTCATCAACAGATCGGCCACTTCTTCGGTCAACCGTTCCTGCATCTGGGGACGCTTGGACAGGATCTCCAACGCCCGGGGGATCTTTGACAGACCGATCACGCTGCCGTTGGGGATGTAGGCGACGTGGGCCTTGCCGATCACGGGAAGCAGGTGATGCTCGCAAAAGCTGACGAACCGGATATCCCTGATCAGGACCATCTCGTCGTACTTCTGTGGGAACAGCTTCTTGAGGTGAACGCGAGGATCCTGTTTCAAGCCCTGGAAGACCTCGGCATACATGCGGGCCACGCGGTCCGGAGTCTCTCGCAGCCCTTCCCGGTCGGGATCTTCTCCTACAGCAAGGAGGATCTCCCGGACAGCCCGCCGGATACGGTCCAGATCGATCGGTGAGGAGGTCGCCAGAGCCGTGGATTCCAGCTCGTCTCCCGGGCAGACCGATGTCACACCCAATCCGCCGTTACCAAGGCCGTTCAAGGCTTGCAGTGATGAATTCGTGGCCATCCTCAAATATCCATCAGGGAAAGGCGCGTGGAGCGCCGAGTGGTTCGGAACAAGTACAAGGGCGAACCGGGTCGGTCGTCAACCAGACCAGTAAAACCACTCCGGTAGGCTTCAAGGGGAATGTTGTCAGACTGCGGATTCTCCTGAGCCTGAAGATCTAAGTTGAAGTCTGAATTCAACTTCCGATGGTAGGCTCTTATTGTAAACAGCGCCGGGGCGAAAATCAAGCCGCCACAGTCACGCGGCGCTCGCTCAATTCACACTGAATGGAGGGGGAAACGGCCGGTGCTGGCCCTCGCCTGGCGTGACCTGGCGAAGGACCGCTCGAATGGTGTCCACTCGCCGATCCACGGAACTCTCTGCCAGGAGCCTTTGCTTGAGGGCTGGTGGCAGATCGAGCGCATGGGTGATAATGTCCGCGAGCAACCCCAGCGGAACGGGCTTGTTCAAGAGCTCAGCCAGATCGGGATCAAGTTTTCGCCGGCTCTCGAAAAGCTGGCGAAACAGCCCGATCAGCTCGGCCCGCGCCGGACCCTCAGGGAGAGCGGCAGGCTGATCCTGGAGGATATCTACCTCGGCGATCCGATAGAGTTTTTCCGTGGCGATCTCTCGCAGCAGGCGAACTCGCTTGCGACCTAGCAGCAATAAATTGAACCGGCCATCAGCGAGCCGCTCGTGCTGGATGATCTTTCCCAGGCATCCCACCGACTCGAGGGGAACCGGCTCGGTCCAGTGCTCTCCCCTTGCGGGCGGGGTAATCTGAACCATCGTGATCAGACGATCTCCCGCCAGTGCATCCTCGGTCATCTGGCGATACCGGGGCTCAAATATATGAAGCGGCAATACGACGTGTGGAAACATGACAAGGTTGGGCAGTGGAAAGAGCCTTGCTAAATTGGCAAAGTCCCGCAGATCGAGGTCGTTGTCCATCATTGATACTGCCAGCGCTGTCGATCTCGAATCCAACTGTTCGTGACGGCTCCGGGGACTGACCTGGAGCTTGACAGCGACAGAAGAGGAAAAAAAGACCGGGTCGGTTGTGGTTTGGTGAGCAAGACTCGCCCATTCCGCCGATCATCTCGACCGTGCTGCGACGAAGCGCATTGTAGATCTGTTCGGCGTGGCGGCAAGGCCATTCGATATCACGGTTTGCAAGCACATTCCCCCGGCCCCTCGCGGTTCGTGAAGTCGTGCCGCGGAAAGGAAACCAGCGATGCCTCGAGTGCAGCGGCCGAGTGCCGATCCGAAGGTCCAGGCCCGGCAGGTGGTTGGCGCGTTGAAACGTCTTTATCCTCAGGCAATCTGTGCCCTCGTTCACAAGAACCCATTTCAACTCTTGGTCGCGACGATCCTTTCGGCACAATGCACCGACACGCGGGTCAACCAGGTTACGCCGGCCTTGTTCCAGCGTTTCCCCGATCCTGGGAGCATGGCGACCTGCAATCAGGAAGACCTCGAAGAGTTGATCCGATCGACGGGTTTCTTCCGTGCCAAGGCCGGGAATATCAGGACGATGGCCAGGCAATTATCCGATCAGTTTGATGGCGAGATTCCGCGTGACGTGGAAACCCTTACAGGACTGGCCGGTGTCGGCCGCAAGACGGCCAACGTGGTGTTGGGGACCGCATTCGGGATCGCCACGGGTGTCGTGGTTGACACCCACGTCAAGCGGCTGGCATGGCGGCTGGGGCTCACTACCCACAAGCTGCCCATGCAAATCGAGCGCGACTTGATGGCCGCGGTCCCCCGCTCCGAATGGGTGGACCTGAGCCACCGCCTGATCCATCACGGCCGCCAGATCTGCTTGGCCCGCAAGCCCCGGTGCGGCCGGTGCGCCCTTGAGAAGATCTGTCCCAAGATTGGCGTTTCCTCTTCGGCATGAAATCGGCGCCGGCTTGCACGGAACGAATCGGACTCCCGTTCCGGAACCGGCTGGGTTATGCTGATGGCCACCCCTCTGCGGCGCCGGAACCTTTGCCATTCTGGGGTGAGACGATCACGAACATGCATATACTCGATATCTTCCACGCACACCCGACCACCTTCAGCTTCGAGTTCTTCCCGCCCAAGACGGACAGGGCTTCCGCTGAGCTGTTCGAGTCGATCGCCCAGTTGCAAGCTCTGAGGCCCTCGTTCGTCTCGGTGACTTATGGAGCGGGTGGCTCGACCCGGGAGCGGACCCATGACCTGGTCGTGCGGATTCAGCGCGAGACCGACCTGACCGCGGTGTCCCACTTGACCTGCGTTTGCCACTCCCGGGAAGAGCTGGGGGCGATCCTCGATCGTTATGCGTCCTCGGGAATTGAGAACATCCTCGCACTCGGGGGAGACCCACCCCGAAACATGGCGAACTTTGATCGTTCCCGCGATGCATTCCAGTTCGCGGAGCAGCTTGTACGGTACGTCCGCTCGCAGACGAGTGTTCCCGACCCGCGCGGGTTCGGGATCGGCGTGGCCGGGTTTCCCGAGGGGCATCCCGGCACTCCGAATCGTCTGCTGGAGATGGATCATCTCAAGCGCAAGGTTGACGCCGGCGCCGACTACATTTGTACCCAGCTCTTTTTCAGCAACCCGGATTTTTACGATTTTCGTGAGCGGTGTGAGCTTGCGGGCATCAAGGTGCCAATCCTAGCCGGCATCATGCCGATCACCTCGAGAGAGAACATGGTGCGGATGGCCGAGCTGGCGCTCGGAGCCCGAATCCCGGGCCGGCTCCAGCGGGCCATCGAGCGCTGTGGCGAAGATTCCAAGGCGGTTGCCAGGGTGGGAGTTCATTGGGCCACCGAGCAATGCCGCGACCTGCTGGACAACCAGGTTCGGGGAATCCATTTCTACACTCTCAATCGCTCCGACGCGACGCGTCAGATCTATGAGTACCTCGGAGTCAAGGACTCGCGGGCACTCGAAGCCCGACTGCGATCCTGAGTCTGCCGTGCCCATGACCACCGCCGAG
>JBAUOX010001222.1:0-4914 GCA_049579985.1 Isosphaeraceae bacterium
CGGTAGATCCCGCCGAAGGGAACCGCCGGCTTGGCGCGGTCCCGGGTGAGCGGCTCGAGGCGCGATCCCCGGCCTCCCGCCAGGACGATCGCCAGCACGTCGCGATACACCAGACCACCTCCACTCGCTGCCCCGATGACCGTCGCGTCTTGAACTCGACCGGCTCGCCTGGAGAGAATCATCTTACCCGATTTGTCGGGGCTCCACATGCAAGCCCTTGGGATCGGGCATTGGACCCGGCCTGAAAGAACCGCGTGGTCTGGGCCGCCGCTGGCCATGTGCCTCTTTGCGGGCCATTGCCCGGCCGTCACCACGTGAGCGAGGAGATAGACATGGTAATGATCGAGAACCTGGACCACGCCTCCAGGCCGACTCGCCGCGAATTCACGCGTGAGGCGCTCCGGTCGCTCACGGCAGCGGCTCTGATCGAGGGCCTGGCAGCACACCGACTGCTGGGCAAACGCGATGTGCGGCTGATCGAATTCGTCGCAGTTTCTTGAAGAATTTTACTCATCGAGCCGGCATGCTGTGGATCTCAACCTGCGGCACGAGACCCTACTCTGCCCTACCCTGCTCCGTCGTTCTGGCGTCAGTATTCCCGGAAGCTCGTCTCGTCCGGGTAAGGAGGGTTACTCTGGAATGTCTTCCCTGACTGTCCTCGTTGGGCCGGTTCGCCATCATTTCCGCCGCAGCGTCGCGAGATCTCGAGCCTGGGCGCTCTTGCTTGGGAGCATGCTCGCCCCGGCGAGCTGGCCGGTAGAGGTCTGGGCCCAGGCCCCGCCTCAGGTCCAGGTCTCCGATCTGCTCAAGAAGCTGCAAACCCGGTATGCCGCATCCGCCAGCGCGAAAGAGCCCCGGGTCTTCCATTTCGGCTCGCAAGGGGCCGGGAGCGTCTTCTCCAACCACACCAGCCACACGAACCGGCTGGTCGGGGTGTACGTCTTCGGGCGCAAGGCCGACCTTGGCTCCGTGATAGGAGAGAACAGCCGGTATCGTGACGCGGAGAAGATCAGGGCCGCGTACGGTGTCGTGCCCGAGAATACCGTCAACCCATGGGCCGTCTACGCCGACATGAGCGATCTCTACCGGGTGCAGAAAGACGCGATCGCACGGGGGGCCAAGTATGTGTTCATCGTCTGGTTCGACGGCCTCGACTGGCCCACGACCCAGGCCGCGGCCATCGTCCGCTCGGGGAAAGTTTACACCGAGGGCAAGGGCTCGGGCCTCTTCTTCCAGGATTATACGGCCGACGGATCGGCCCAGTATGGCTTCGTCGTTACCAGCCCGACCCACGACAAGAATATTCGGGACGTCGACCGGCAGCTCGTCACGATTCCACCCGGCAGTTTGGGAGGGGGTTACGACGCCCAGATCGCCGGGCCCAATCCCTGGACGCCCGGCCCACTGGGGCACCAGGCCCCCGGCTACCTGAAGGGGCAATCGGCCGACGAGGTCGATCGGGCGGGCGTCCAGTCCGCCGGCCGGGTCTTGCACGCCTACACCGATTCGTCGCCGAGCGTCGCAGCGCTGGTCAGCGGGGTGAAGTCGTACAACAGCGGGCTGAACGTCGCCGATGATAGCCGGCTGGTCCCGACCCTTTTCCACGAGCTTCAGGACCAGGGCTGGAAGGTCGGTACGGTGACCAGCGTGCCGTTCTGCCATGGCTCGCCGGCCGGAGTGTACGTCCAGAACGCCGAGCGCGACGACTACCAGGACATCGCCCGGGCCATGCTCGGACTGCCCGGAATCATCCAGCAGGCGCGGCAGGCACGGCTGTACCCGGGACTGGATGTCGTGATCGGCACGGGATACGGCAGCAAGGCAAACAATTCAGACCTGAAGAAGCAGGGCCAAAACGCCGTGCCCGGCAACCTCTACCTGACCGATGCCGACCGGGCGGCCATTGACGTCAAGAACGGCGGCAAGTACGTCTGCGTGCAGACCGAAACCGGGTCGAACGGCGGCCAAGCACTTCTCGGCGCCTCGGCCCAGGCCGCGCGAACCGGTGCCCGCCTGTTCGGCTTCTTCGGGGCAGAGACGTTCGATCACCTCCCCTACCGCACCGCCGACGGCCGATTCGATCCCGCGCCCAGCCAGTACAAGAAAGGCATCCCGGCGCCCGCCGAGACCTACTCGGCGGCCGACCTGAACGCTCAGCCCACCCTGGCCCAGATGACCGACGCCGCGCTCGGCGTGCTCTCAGCTCATCGGGGTCAGCCCTTCATCCTGTTCGTCGAGGCTGGCGACGTCGATTTCGCGCTCCACGCCAACAACCTCGATAATGCCGTCGGCGCCATCTTCAGTGGCGAGGAGGCCGTTCGCACCGTGGTCCGCTGGGTCGAAACTCACAGCAACTGGGACGAGTCAGTCATGATCGTCTCCTCGGACCACGGCCATTACCTGGTCGTCGATGATCCCCAGGCGCTGACCAAAGATCCGGATTCAGCTCATTGATGAATCAGCATCGTCCGGGCATAGACCACTTGAAAACCCTGCCGCTCGGCGTTGCGCTGCGAGCCGCTGCCGGGCTGAGTACAGATCGCGGCCAGATCGCAGCCGGAGGCCGCCGCATGGGCCAGCCGCGTTTGAAGCAGGAGAGTCTGTACCCCCCGACGGCGGTAGCGGGGAAGCGTGCCGTCCCCGCATATCAGCGACAGGCCATCATGGATCATCAGCGAGCCGCCACCGGCGGGCTGACCGTCGATGCGCGCCAGCCAAGACGTGGTTCCGGGCACCATGCTCATGGCGATTGCTCCCTCTCGCAGCGTCGGAGGAAGGCTCTCTGGTTCTTCGAAGAAACAACGCAGCACGACATCGACCCAGTGCTCCAGCTCATCAGGACCCACCCGGATGATCTCCACATTGCCCGTTGACGCGGACCGATGCATCGGCTGTTCACGCAAGGGCTTGGCCTTTAGCGAGCAGACGAGCGAGTGGGTCTGTTCGGCAATGAGATAGCCGCGGGCACTGAGTGCCGCCAGCAGTGAGGGATCGGCCAGGGAGGCTACCTCGATCTGGGTTGTGCTGCCGCGATCCCGGAAGAATCGCTCCATGCGCCCCAGGTCATCTCCCACAACCGGCCCATGAAGGCCCAGATTCTGCGCTTGCGAAAGCGGCGAACCAGCGCCGAGGAAGACCGCGTGCCCGCCCCCGACCTCGATCACTTCGGCCCCGGACTCAGGAGCCCGTTTTTTCTGTGACCGTGCGTTCTCCACTCCCAGAACATCCCATGCCCCTTCCACGCGTTGGGCCAGAGCCAGATCCGCGAATAACCGCTCGTTCGCCATTTTTTGGGCTCGTACGCTCTTGTCATTCCTCGCTTCGGATCTCGCGCCGATCCGTCCGGCTCGGTTCGGCTTCCCTCGATCCGTGCAGCATTCCTTGCACCCGCCTTACCGCTGGAGACATCCAGGACTCCATTGGGGTTCGCGGCCGGTGCAAGTTGCTGAGAAAAGAACCAGGACCATACCGGCAGAATACGGCATCGCCCTGGCCCCGGTCGATCCCCCGGCGTCCGGACGCCAGAGTCGATCGCATTACGCCTTGAGTCGAAATCAGTTGTTCGCGTCCGCCAAGCCGCGGGGGTAATCTCAGGCGAGCTGCTTCTCGCTCCCCTCCCCCGCATTCGCTTTGCGGCCTGCCGCGAGCTCAAACCGACCAGGAGTTTACACAGCGTTCTGCACAGATGTCAGTCTTTCTTCGGCGAGAAGGGTTATGACTCTGCCATGATGCCAGGAGCGCGGGATCGACCGAGAGACGGGTTGCCAGTCTCCTGCCTATGGAGGATGATTTCGAGTTAAGGGTGTCGGCCGGGCAGATCAGCCAATGGTCTTCCCTGAGATCCTGGGCACCACGTTCCGCCCGAGTCGGTCTCGTGCGGGAGCTGTCGTCCTGATGAAGGTGAGAATGAATCATGTCAACGCGCATACGATGGCTGGGTCACTCCTGCCTCTTGCTGGAAACGAACGGACAGAATGTGTTGATCGACCCGTTTCTCACGGGCAACCCCAAAGCGGCGGCAACGGCCGAGCAAGTTCCGGCCGATCTGATCCTGATCTCACACGGTCACGGCGACCACGTGGGCGACGCGGTGGCAATCGCGCAGCGCACCGGCGCGACAGTCCTTTCCAATTACGAGATCAGCACCTGGCTCCAGCAGGCCCCGCGCGGACTGAGCAAGGTTCACGGTCTCCAGCACGGCGGCGGCTACACGTTCGACAGCGGAATTCGTGTCAAGCTGACCCTGGCATTCCACGGCTCGGCGCTTCCCGATGGTAGCAACGGGGGCAACCCCTGCGGCTTCCTCATCACCTGTGCCGATGGGATCAAGCTGTATGACGCGGCGGACACCGCACTGTTCGGCGATATGGCCCTGATCGGTGAGGCAGGGCTCGACCTGGCGATCCTGCCGATCGGCGACTACTACACGATGGGTCCCGACGATGCCGTCCGTGCCGTCAAGCTGCTCAAGCCGCGCTTCGTTCTGCCCATCCATTACAACACCTTTCCGCCGATCACCCAGGATGCCAGCGCCTGGGCGGCCCGGGTGAAGAGTGAGACGCCCGCGATGCCCGTCGTGCTCCAGCCTGGGGAATGGTTCGAGATCCCGAGCAAGCAGTCATCGGGCCGCGCGTAGCAATATAACGGAAAACGTCTTTCGTTCTGACGATCGGACCTACATCGGAAGTTTGACCTCCGGTGGAAAGACGGGAGGAGAGGGGTGATGTCGGGAGGAATAAAGCCCAATCGAAAATACCAGCACATGTACGCCATCATCCGTTATGAGACCGACGCGGACACGAACGCCCCGATCGATCTCCGCATCACGGTCAAGAAGGTGGTCGTCGATCCGCACTACGCGGAGAAGGAGGTGAAGCGGCTGAACGAGCTGAACAAGGACAAGGGCTCCTATTA
>JBAUOX010001223.1:0-2335 GCA_049579985.1 Isosphaeraceae bacterium
GATCGGCTCGGCCAGCGATTCACGGTTCTGCACCAGCACCTGGGCCATGTTCAGATCGACGCCCGGTTTGAAGGTGACGGTCAAGATGTAGGTGCCGTCGTTGGTGCACTGCGACGACATGTACATCATGTTCTCGACGCCGTTGACCTGCTGCTCGATGGGCGCGGCCACGGTATCGGCCACCACCTGCGCGTTGGCGCCCGGATAGAACGCCGAGACCTCGACGGTCGGCGGCGTGATCTCGGGGTACTGTGCCACCGACAGCGTGAAGAGCGTGATGCCCCCCGCCAGCGTGATCATGATCGACAGGACCGAGGCGAAGATCGGGCGGTCGATGAAAAAGCGCGAGAACACGGCTACCCTCACTTATGTTCGACGAGCTCAGGCTCTTCGGTCTTGGACCGTGGTTTTCCCTGTGCCATCAGCACCCGTCGGAAGGCGAACCGGAACAGCTCCCGACAAAGGATGAAAGGCACCACGCTGACCAGGATTCTGCCGACGCGCCGTACCACCGGGTTGGCGAAGAAGCGGGACTCGGCCACGGTATCGATCACGTAGAAGAAGACCGGCGTCAGCAGCACGCCGAAGAACGTCACGCCGATCATGCCGCTGAAGACGGCGACTCCCAGCGACTGGCGCATCTCGGCCCCGGCGCCGTGGGCGTAGAGCAGGGGCACCACGCCCAGGATGAACGCCATCGAGGTCATGATGATCGGCCGCAGCCGCAGCCGGCAAGCTTCGAGCGTGGCCTCGCGGATCGGCTTGCCCCGGCCGTGGATCAGCTTGGCGAACTGCACGATCAGGATCGAGTTCTTGCTGGCCAGGCCCACCAGCACCACCAGGCCGATCTGGGTGAAGATGTTGATATCCAGGCTGGTATTGTCGGCGCCCAGCAGCTTGGCATGGGTCACGCCCAGAAGAGCGCTGAGCATGCAGAGCGGGACCGACAGGATGACCGCCAGCGGCATGGCCCAGCTCTCGAACTGGGCGGCCAGCACCAGGAAGACCATCACGATCGAGAAACCGAAGACGATGATCGCCGTGTTGCCGGCCAAAAGCTCGAGGTAGGCCATCTCGGTCCACTCGTAGCTCATCGACTGGGGAAGCTCGCGATCGGAAAGCTCCTCCATCGCCCGGATGGCGCTGCCCGAGCTGACCCCGGGCGCCGCGATGCCGTTGATCGACGCGGCCGCGTACATGTTGTAGCGGCTGAGCACCAGCGGCCCGTTCATCTCGCGCACCGAGGCGACTGCGCCCAGCGGCACCATCGTTCCCCGACTATTGCGGACTTGAAGCCGGTTGATGTCGTCTTTCTGGTCGCGGTAGTTGGCCATGGCCTGGACGATCACCTGCCAGGTGCGGCCGAACCGGTTGAAGTCGTTGACGTAGAGCGAGCCGAGATAGGCTTGCAAGGTCATGAACACATCCCGCAGCTCGACCCCCTTGAGCATGCAGGCGGTGCGGTCGACGTCGAGATAGACCTGCGGGATGTTGGCCCGGAAGACCGACGCAAGGCCCTGCACCGCGGACTGCACGGCAGGCGCCGCGTTCTTGCCGGACCCGGGCGGCCTACGTTGGATCGGCATGCCTTTCAGGTCGATCCCGTCATTCCCCAGCCTCGTGAGGTTTTCCACCTCCCTCTGGAGCCCCGTTGAGCCCAGGTCGCCGCGATCCTCGATCATCAGCATCCAGCCACCCGCGCGACCCACGCCGCGCAGGGGCGGGGGCCCGAAGAGGGCGATGTTGGCCTCGGGAATGGCCCGGCTGAATTGACCTCGCAGCTTATTCATGATGACTTCGTAATAGAGGTCGGGCACGGGGGGCTTCTCCTCCAGGCCCCGGAACCGCCGCCACCGGTTCTCGATCGCCTCCCAGGTCGGACTGGGAGCAGGCCGGTTCTTGAATTCATTGAGGGTGATGAACATCGTGGCAAAGTTCGACCCGTACGCGTTCAAGAGCAACGACTGGCCCGAGATTCCCACGGTGGCCGACACGCCGGGAGCCCTGCAGGCGATTTCATTGATTTGCTGGATGACCCTCTCGGTCCGTTCGAGCGAGGCCGAATCGGGAAGCTGGATGTTGACCAGCATGTAGCCCATGTCCTGCGAGGGGATGAAGCCGCGTGGAGTGCTGAGGAACTGGCGGCCGGTCAGAACCAGCAGGCCGGCGTAGACCAGGAAAACCAGCACGAAAACCCGCAGCATGCCGCTGACCACGCGGGAATAGAGACCGGCCGTTGCCGTGAAACCACGGTTGAAGAGGTCGAAGAACCAGCCGAGCGCCCGGTTGAGCGAGTTGCTGAGCACCCAGCCGGCGAGGCCGCCCAGCAGTGCGC
>JBAUOX010001224.1:0-1866 GCA_049579985.1 Isosphaeraceae bacterium
CCCGCACCCTGTGAAACAAGCCACGAAACGAGCCGACGGAATTCGGAGAGGCGCTCACTCGAAAACGACAAGCGCCTCGCAAGTGCCTTCGTCAAAAGCCTTTAAATAGAGGAGTGACGTCCCAAGCAGCCTCGCATCACGCCTGGTTTAGGGTTAGAGCGGCAACGTTTGGCAGCATCTTCGATGACAAGGACTCCAAAGTTCGCGAGGTCCTCCACGATATCAAACGCTTCCCCCCCGATGTCCCGCTTTGGCTTATCATCATCAGTGACGTGGTCAATGACATGACTTCTCATCTCTTCCCGAGCAGCAAAGAGGACAGGGATGATCTCTTCAGAGCCATTCACGAATCAGGCTACGATTTGACCGCGTCGCCGTTCACGGAGGTCTGGCTCTACGCCGCGTCTGGTCGCCTCAAGCTCCGATTCTTCCCGCCTCCAGAGCCAATGTGATCTTCGTCGATAAATGACATTAAATCTTCATCGCTATTTGGCACGGTCACGAGGCATTACCCGATCGGCCGGATAGACACGAAGAGGCACGCGAGCTGTCGACGGGGCACGGAATCTGCCGAGGGACTACTCATGTCCGACTCAGTGACTATGCATTCCTGAGGTTCCTGAGCGAGAAGCTTGTCTGCGTCACTGGGATTCAGTACGACGGACCGAAGGACCGGCCCGATAAGCCGCACCGGTTCTGCTTCTCGGGCACGCTCATGTCGTTCGGGAACGACCTGTTGTTGGTGACCGCCGGGCACTGCCTAAAGGATCTAGACAAGGCCATGCAGGTCTCGAAGATCGACGAGGTCTCAATCATCGACTACCTGGGGGAAAACGCCACCCATCACATGCGGGTTCCCTTCGACTACGCCAACTCCAACAGGTGGTATGAATACAAGGTCCACGGCTTGGACGTGGGCATCATCTACCTGCGGGACTTCTACCGCCGGCAACTTGAGAAGAACAAGGTGCCGATTGACGAGGCCCAATGGCGTCGACAGCCGGTTGACTACTTCCTTTACATCCTCATCGGCACTCCCGAAGCGTACATCGACGGTGCCGAGATCGAGAAAGCCTTGATCCAGCCATGTGGCATCAAGGTCTCAAGACTTAACTCGACACCCCAGGAATATCTGGAAACGAGCGAGTGCGATCCAGACGAGGTCGAGGACAATCCGGAGATCCGGGACGACATGTTCTACGGGATCCTGCCACTCGGTGCCACGCTGCCGACATTCGTTGATGGGCGACAAAGCATCGTAGGGATGAGTGGCGGGCCCATTCTGGGATTCGCCTGGGTCAAGGGGGAGATGAGGTACTGGCCGGTTGCGATCCAGTCCAACTGGCACAGACCAACCAGAACCATCAAGGCCACTCCCATACCCCTGTTCGGACCAGCGGTGGTCGCGTGGCTTGAGTACGTGCGTAAGTCGGGGAAGCTGTTCGCCTGACCGCGGCCAGTCGATAGGCACATCGATCCGCCGCGCGTGGTTGCCAAACTTTGTTCATAATCATATATCCGTATGTGAGAACAACAATTCGCCCACGGGCCACGGCCATGAAATAGTCAACCTGCAAGCCCCATCGTCGGCACTGCGTAGTCGCCAGGTATCGCAGGTCACCAACGGAAACCGCCCTGGTCGGGTCCGGGTACGATCTTGCAGACCTTCTGGACAGACGACAGGCTTTCTTCGCAAGATCGATGGATCAACCAGCAACCACCCCAATGCCTCGTTCCCGAAGAAGGACGGACCCCTTGATGCCTGCTACCGACAACCGCCCGCGGGTCGCGCTGACCATGGGTGACGTCGCCGGCGTTGGCCCGGAAGTCATTGCCCGGGCCTGGAGCGACCCCACGCTTCATCGC
>JBAUOX010001225.1:0-4399 GCA_049579985.1 Isosphaeraceae bacterium
CCCTGGAACGAGACGCCGTCGCGCGCGACCGCGATGCTATCGCGCGCGAACTCTCTACCGAACGGGAACGGGCCGAAAGACTCGCGGCTCAAATGCGGTCCCTCGGAGTCGAGCCGCATTCCTGATCCAGTTACTCACCTCGAAGGAGAGGCCGTTGCCAGGGTCTCGCAGCCCGAGCATGCGGTGGCCAGCTTTGTAGAGCCCGTGCAACCGTTCTCACCCGGGAGGCTGACTCATGAGCCCCAATCAGTTGCGGGAAGCGATCCGGTGCCAGCCGTTCCGGCCGTTTGAGATCGTGCTGGAGGACGGGCGGCGGCTCTGCGTTGACCATCCCGAGTTCATCGCGGTGTCGCGGACCGGCCGCGAACTGACGTTCTACGGCGTACAGGACCGCCAGCACCGGCTCAACGCGCGACTGGTCCGCGAGCTGGTAATCTTGCCTGTCCCGGAGAACCAGCCCGCGCCCTCGAGGGCGGACGAAGAAGGCGGTGGGTGACGGCCTGGCTCCGCTCCTGCGCCTCCGTCGGAATGCGGAGCTCGGAATTCGGAATGAATACGAATTGAATTGATTCCGCATTCATTCAGATCGTCCCCCATTTCGGAAGATTATCGCCGCACGCAGCCGGCTCCTACTTCAAGCCATCTCGAAGCTCTCGAGCAGGAACGGCAGGTCGATCTCGGGATAGACCGGGAACGACCCGAGCAGCGCCTCGACCCGTCCATGGGCCGCGCGGCGAACTTCCTCGTCGAGCTTGTACTTGGTTTTGTCCTTGGCGCCCGACTTGGTGGTGGCGGGAACGATGTTCTGGAGCACCAGGGTCACGAGCGCGGCGATTTCCTTCATCTCGTCGATCCCCATGCCCAGGGTGGTCACCGCCGGGGTGCCGAACCGCAGGCCGCTCGTGTACCAGGGGCCGTTGGGGTCGAACGGGATGGGATTGCGGTTGAGCGTGATCCCACAGCGGCGAACCGCCTCCTCGGCCTGACGGCCGGTGATTCCCAGGGCCGACGCCACGTCCACCAGCACCAGGTGGTTATCGGTCCCCCCGGTGCTGACCCGCAGCCCGTTGCGGACGAAGGCTTCGGCGAGGGCCCGGGCATTGGCGACGATCTTCCGCGAATAGTCGGCGAACTCGGGCCGCAGGGCCTCGGTGAAGGCAACCGCCTTCGCGGCCATCACGTGGGGCAGGGGGCCTCCCAGCACCAGCGGGCAGCCGCGGTCGACGTGCTCCTTGAACTCTTCGGTGCACAGGACCAGGCCCCCGCGCGGTCCGCGCAGGGTCTTGTGCGTCGTCGTCGTCACGATGTCGGCGTAGGCGATCGGGTTTTCCTCTCCCGTGAGCACCTTGCCGGCGACAAGACCGGAAAAGTGAGCCATGTCCACCATCAAGACGGCGCCGACCCGCTCGGCAATCTCGCGCATCCGGCGGTAGTTGATGTTCCGGGGATACGCACTGAAGCCGGCCAGCAGGATCAGCGGCTTGACCTCGACCGCCTGGCGCTCGATGGCGTCATAATCGAGCAGGAAGGTCTCGCGGTCCACGGTGTAGCCGTGCGACTCGAACATCTTTCCCGAGGAATTCAGTCGGTAGCCGTGAGTGAGGTGGCCCCCCGACGCGAGATCCATGCCCAGCAGCCGCTGGTTGCCAAGCCGCTGCCGGACCTCGTTCCACTGGGCGGGCGTCAGCCTGTACCAGTCCGCGGGCGCCAAGGCGCCGGGCCTCTCGGCTGCCAGGAGCTCGGTCATCGCGGGCAGCTCGACGCGCGATCGGAGAATGGCCCAGAAAGCAACCAGGTTGGCATCCGCTCCACTGTGCGGCTGGGCATAGGCGTGCGCTGCGCCGAAGAGCTCGCAGGCCCGCTTGTTCGCCAGTTCCTCAACCGCATCGACGTTATCGCAGCCGGCGTAGAAGCGGTGGTGCGGAATGCCTTCGGCGTACTTGTCGGTCAGCAGGTTGGCCATGGCGCACTGGGTCGCCAGCGATGAGTAGTTTTCGCTCGCGATCAGCTTGATGTTGCGCCGCTGGTCGGCCAACTCCTGGACGATCGATCGGGCGACCTCGGCAGACACGCTGGCCACGGTCTCGAGATTGGCGAGATAGGCCAAGAATCCCGGTGCAATCTCCGCGGCGGACTTCCGGCCAAGATACGTCTGGATCAGTGAGTCGTGCATGGATTGCCCTGGGCTCGAGATGATGCGCGGCGGGAGATTCGTGTCCGCGGCTGAAAAACGCATCCCTCAAAGGGGTGCGCAAGGACGATACCCCGGTGCCTCACCATCGGGCCAGGCCGTCTCTCTTCTGATCTGATCTGCCGGGGTCGCTATAATCGGAAACCGACGATGGAGATTCTACTGGCATGGGGTGATCTCGCTCAAGAGATCATGGTGCCTGGCAAGGCCCGCAAGGGGCTTGGCGCGGCGTACGCAAACCTTATCAAGCATTAACGTTGGAGCCTGCCATGGGATTCGAGTTCGCACCGGGGAAAACGCGGATCGGCTGGGTCGGCACGGGGGTCATGGGCACGTCGATGTGCGGGCACCTGATTGCGGCCGGGTACCAGGCGACGATTTACAACCGCTCGGTTGAGAAGACCAAATCCCTGGCGGCAAGAGGAGCCGCGGTGGCCGCTTCCGTCGCCGAGCTGGCCGGGGCCTCGGACGTCGTTTTCACGATCGTCGGTTATCCCCGCGACGTTCGCGAGGTGACCCTGGGACCTCAGGGAGTCGTGGCGAGTGCAAGGCCGGGCACGGTCGTCGTCGACATGACCACCAGCGAGCCTGCGCTGGCGGTCGAGATCTTCGAATCGGCAAAGCCGAGGAACATTCACGCGGTCGACGCGCCGGTCTCCGGCGGCGACATCGGCGCGAAAGAGGCCCGGTTGTCGATCATGATCGGTGGCGAAAAGGAGGTCGCGGATGCTCTCAAACCCTTGTTTGAGACCATGGGCAAGACGATCGTCTACCAGGGGCCTGCCGGGTCGGGTCAGCACACCAAGATGGTCAACCAGATTTTGGTCACGACGAATATGATCGGGGTCTGCGAGGCCCTGCTCTACGGTTACAAGGCCGGCCTCGACCTGGAAACCGTGATGCAGAGCGTCTCCAGCGGTGCGGCCGGCTCCTGGAGCCTGAGCAACCTGGGCGCCCGGATGATCGCCGGCAACTTCGAGCCGGGCTTCTTCGTCGAGCATTTCCTCAAGGACATGAATATCGCCCTGGCCGAATCACGCCGGATGAAGCTCGCCCTGCCCGGCCTGGCCCTCGCCGAACAGCTCTATCGCGCTGTCGAAGCTCAAGGCTATGGCCGCAAGGGAACGCAGGCTCTCTTGCTGGCCCTCGCCGACATCTCGCGGGTTGACTGGCCCAAACGTCCAGGCTGAAAGCCCGACCCAGGCCCGCACCGGCGATCGTAGGGAGGGGAAAAGGGACAGGGAGGGAAAAAGGGACGTGACTATTATCGACCGTTCGTGAGGGGACGAAGCCTCAGGGACATGCTCGTTAACGCTTGGAGCAAGCGGCTTAGGGGTTAAGCAAGTGCTATTTAGTGACGTCCCCTTATCCCTCTCGCGCCCAGATGAAGTGCGTGACCAGTTCTCCCTTTGGCGGTCAGGCCGGCCTGGTTGATGGATGGATGTGTCACGCTGGATAAGCGGTGATAATCCACAGTAGTTCCTGTTAAATGGACCCTTGGGAGCTTTACACTCGCTTCGTCGAACTGGTATCCTCGATCCTGGAATTCCACCCCCCTTGGGTTACCTATACTGGAACTCTGTCCGCATAATTCCTACGATCTAACCCGATGCTAAAGACCCTAGTTGATCAGCTTGGGCCGGACACGATCGTAAGATTTGTGAGGTCATCACCACTGAGGATCGAAGAAGGTGATTTCCTCGCAGAAAAACACCCTCTGATTGCCATCTACCTTTACGGGTACGCGGCAGAGATGATTCTTAAGGCTGCATATTTCAAAAATTCGAAGTTCAGTTCGATCGATGAAATTGACCGGAGGTCTCGCAATCGGGCTATGGCACTTGCACAGACACTCGGATTTATGGCAAGTGACCCACACGATATACCGGGTTGGGCTAGGCTGTTAGTCTGGGACAAGCAGACTCTGCACACGCCAGCATATGATGCAAATTTTTCAAGGAAGATCGTCGGCAAGGCCCTTACCATCTATGAGAACTGGCGGCCACAAATGCGGTATAGGAATACAACTCCTCCTGTTTCAAAAGTATTAACCGTCCGGTCTGAGGTCGGATGGTTAATTTCCAAGGCTCATCCTGCGTTTCGGGGGGTTATTCCAAAATGCATGAGCGGAGGGGTATAATCCCGTCCTTGGAACCGGGATTTGGCGGATGGTTTCTCACTAACTAGGATGGTGTGTGCACGGATGCT
>JBAUOX010001226.1:0-3990 GCA_049579985.1 Isosphaeraceae bacterium
CCGGAGGACTGATCAGCCTCGCGTCTACGACTATTACACCTGGGCCGCACCTCTGCTCCCCTCTTTATGCCCAGCGGCCGTGTGCGGTCTCCTGCCATACGTTGGCGGGCTGGGCTTTCGATTTGAAAACTGGTACCGCACCGGTCAGAGAAAACACAAGGCGTTCCGTTCAGCTATCCCGATTTCCAACCCAAGGTGACAGATGAGCGACCTGACGCAGTTCGACCGTTACTTGAAGGACGACGGGCCGGCGGCCCTCGTCATCCGCGAGCACCTGACGTCCGTCGAGGGCAAGGACGGGATCCTCTTTCCGGCCACGTTCGCCGCTGGCGATGGCTTTGCTGGCGGTTACAACATCGACGGCGACCTGGCGGGCGACAACATCTGCCTGATTGACACCGTCGGCTCGCAGGCGAACCGCATCGAACCCATGTTCGCGGAGGCGGAGTACAAAACACTCGTACCCCAGATCGTCGTCGAGGCCGGTGAGAAGCAGGTCAACCTGCTCGATGCGGGCCACCGCGCCGGAGACGCCATCGTTCGCTGCTCGGAGCTGCAACAGACACTGCAAGACGCCTTCAAGTCCGTGCTGAAAGGCGACGCAGTGCCCCTTGCGAAGATTGCCCCGACTTCCCTCGTCTTCGGAGTCTGGGACTCGCGGGACACCCAGGCCAAGCTACCTCGACTCATCGCGTCCACGATCCGCGCGTTCAACGTGCGCAAGCTCACCCGGTCGGCCCAGTACATACCCGCCGCAGAGTACGTTGCGGACAAGCTTCTCGAAGAACCGGCCGACAAAGCAACGAGGGACGCCTACGCCGAGCGCGGGTTCATCCACGTTCCAGCAACCGGCTCCCATGGCGGTGTCCTGGCTCACGGCGGTGTCCGCCGCGATGCGACCCTGGGCCTTGCCGCACTCCGTCTCCTCCACGCCGGCGGAGACGAGGAGAAAACCCTCACGCTGAGACGCTACATCCTCGGTCTCGCCCTCACTGCATTCACCCGCAACCCGACGGGGTATCTGCGGCAAGGCTGCCTGCTCGTGCTCGACCCCAAGGAGCCACGCGAGTTCGTGGAGGTGCTCGCGACCGGCGAACGCAAGCCCGCGAGCGTGACGCACGAGCAGGCGCTTAGCTACGCCAGAGACGTGGCGGCTGCTTTCGGGGTCGGCGAGAGCAGAACGGTGAAGTTTGACTGGGAACGGGCCAAAAAGGACGTGACGGGAGAGGGCGAAACCAAGGTCAAAGGCAAGAAGGGCAAGAAGTCCGACACCGGGGGGGCGAAATGAAGTCGTTAACGTTGTGCATCAGCATCCGATTCCTCCAGTCGATGTGCCATGCCCGTGGCGATCTGGAGCAGCCGGAATGGCCCCCATCGCCACTTCGCGTGTTCCAATCCCTCGTGGCTGCGGCTGCGGCCCGCTGGAACGAGCGGGAACGTATCGAACACGCCGCCGACTCGCTTCGCTGGATTGAACGGCAGCCTCCACCCCTGATAATCGCCGCCCACGGTGAGCCCGCCACGGTGAAGTACCGGCTCTACGTTCCCGACAACATCGGGGACAAAGTGGCAGCGTCGTGGGCTCGCGGCCGCGAGGCAACGATCGCCGACTATCGCACCGAGAAAGAGGTTCGCCCGATCCATCTGGCTCGCGATGGTGACGCGGTTCACTACCTCTGGCCGCTTTCCGATCCCGACCCCGAGTTCGAGAGGCACGGCGAGGTCCTGCTCGCCACAGCGCGCAGCATCACGCACCTCGGCTGGGGAGTGGACATGGTCGCGGCGTGTGCGTCCGTCATCTCAGCGGAGGATGAGGACAAGCTCCAGGGTGAGCGCTGGCGGCCCACCGGCGACACTGCGGCAACGGGACTTCGCGTCCCCATCGAAGGCACGCTGGGCGATCTCATCGCACGGCACACCGCCTTCCTCGGCCGGTTTCGCCAGGACGGCTTCCACCCAGTGCCTTCTCTCTCCACGCTCGAGGTCGTCGGCTACCGCCGGTCGACTGACCCACCCCAGCGCTCGTTTGCCGCATTCCGGCTGCTGAAGCCGGACGCCAGCGGTTTCCGCCCGTTCGGCGCAGTTCAGCACACCGTCACCGTCGCGGCCATGATGAGGCACGCCGCCAGCGGCAAAGATATGGCCCAAGCGCTGGGCTGGCCCGCAGAGAAGGTGGCCGGGTTCGTCCTCGGACACGGTGAATCACCCGGCGAGCCGCACACTCCTGTACCCGGGCCGAGACTTGCCTTCATCCCCCTCCCCAGCATTGAGCCTCGCGTCAGCGGTCGCGCCGAAGTCGTCGGCAGCGTCCGGAGGGCCCTCATCACCGTCTTCGGAGGGGACGCGAACGACGATATCCTGCGGCTGGCTCGACTCCTCAGCGGCGCCGAGCTGATCGCCGAGGGGCAGGCGTCCCCCGTGGCTTGGCTCTCCCCGATCCCCAATTCCGACAGGGTGCTCCGCCGCTACCTCGATCGCTCGCCGACCTGGGCGACCGTGACACCAGTGATTCTTCCAGGCCACGATGACCCCCGGAAGCTTCGCAGGCGGCTTTTCGCGAGCAAGGAGCAGGGGCCCGGGCATCCCGACGAGCTCGGGCAGAAACAAATGCTGGAAAAGCTCGACAGCCGCATCGATTTCCTGCTTCGCAAGGCCATCCGACAGGCTGGGTACAGCCAGGAGCTGGCAAAAGCCGCCGAGATCGAGTGGCGGGGGGTCGGGTTCTGGCCCGGAACGGATCTTGCGGTCCGGTACAACTATCCCGAGAAGCTTCGCCGCTTCCGGCGTGTCCATGTAAGGATCGCTTGGCGCGACGCCTCGGGTAGGCCGCTGGCGACGCCTGGACCAATCTGCCTTGGGGGTGGGCGCTTTCACGGCCTTGGTTTGTTCGCGGGCTGCTGATTGCGAGCCCCTACGCCGGTCCGTCCTCCGTACCGGCGAGGGCTTCCCCGCGCCTGTTACAGGCCCCATCGCCGTGGGCCATTCGTGCCATTTCGGCCTGGGGCTCTTCCTTCCCGAGGGCGCCACGGAGGAAGCTGTCGCGCCGCGTGGAGCGCCCAGAAGGCTTTGCGGTCCTGGGGCCGTCCGCTGCCGGCGCCACGGAGGAAGCTGTCACGCCGCGGGGAGCGCCCCGCGCTACAGCGCCAGACTGGCCGGCTGGTGCGGTTTTTCTCGTCCCTTGACCCGCGAGCGGTGAGGTGCTGAAATGTGGAATAGGCCGCATCCTGGACACAGCTCGTTGGCAATTAGGATGTTAGCTCGAAAAAGCCCTGCATGCGCCTCTCGCTGCACCCAAAGCTCGTTCCCCTCGGCCTTTACGACTTCATCGCCCGAGCTCGCGATCGGTTTGACACCCCTGCGGGTCGACCCTCTCGCAAACCCGGTCCTAAGTCTTCTGCTCCAAACGGTCCGGGGGGCGGGCCCTCTTCCACGGCTTCATCGCCGTGGCCCCATTGAAGCCCAAGGGAACACGATCTGGATCGACACAACGAGTTATCTCTTCCACGGCTTCATCGCCGTGGCCCCATTGAAGCGTCCGGATCGGTCGCGGTAATATGCGGATCGATCTCTCTTCCACGGCTTCATCGCCGTGGCCCCATTGAAGCAAAGTAAGCGCCGCGAACGCGATCGTCTGGACGTACACCTCTTCCACGGCTTCATCGCCGTGGCCCCATTGAAGCTTCCCACTAGGAACTCCGTTCCAGGAACTTCTTCCTCTTCCACGGCTTCATCGCCGTGGCCCCATTGAAGCGTCCTAGCTTCGGCCATTCCCCGGGTCTCCGTAATGCTCTTCCACGGCTTCATCGCCGTGGCCCCATTGAAGCTCAGCGGCATCGGCGGCTTCGCCCTCGGCCTCGAATCCTCTTCCACGGCTTCATCGCCGTGGCCCCATTGAAGCCGCGTATGATGTGGTCCCGGTCATGAGGTAGGCGAACTCTTCCACGGCTTCATCGCCGTGGCCCCATTGAAGCCCTCCCAGATCTCTCGCAC
>JBAUOX010001227.1:0-7859 GCA_049579985.1 Isosphaeraceae bacterium
TCCAAGATCACCTTTCGGAAAGCCGGCTTCGGTCGATGTGACCGACGCGCGCAAACGGCCGGGCTGATAGCTTTACCACGCGAAACGATGTCTCGCGCGGCCGGTGGTTCAATTGAGTAAACTCTGGTTCGAGTGGCAGTATAGAGAGCTCCCCGAGGCGGTCTCAACTCGATCGATGGTTTATTGAGCGGGAAACCTTGCAGTTCAGGAGGTTACGTCTCAGGAGGTTACGTCGAGTGGCTGTCATCGCCATCGTCCCCTGGAATGCTTTTTCGGACGCCAAACCGAAGCCCAAACCGGCTCCGAAAGAACCCCGCGATCCGCTCAAACTCGCCGGCCACTACAAGGCACGTCTCGACTCGGGCCGGTTCGAGAATCGGGCGGCGCTCGCCCGCCATCTCGGCGTAAGCCGGGCGCGGGTCATGCAGGTACTTCGTCGAATTGGAACCCTTTGAGTAAGGGTGGGGCAAGGACCTGAGGAGGTGACGCGAGCGGAACTCGTCAACCATCGGCCAAGCTCTTTTCGGCCTCCTTGAGTATCTCTGCCGACAACTCCGGGTCGGTCACGATCCGCGACATCGTCAGCGCGCCGATCATCGTCGAGACCGCCACCAGGGCGCGCCGTCTAGCGGCTCCGGGCGGGATCTTGCCGAACTGACCTGCCATGATCTCGACGAGCTTCAGGAATCCATCCGTCGCAACAGATCGTGTCTTTTCGTCGCTTCGGCCAAGCTCGCTCCCGATCGCGGAAAGTGGGCATCCGTCGGCCGGATTGTCCCTGTGACGGGTCGAGAGATACGTCGCCGCGGCTCCTGAACCGGCGGCCGACACTCTCTCGATCAACGCCTCGACGGCCTCAGCGCAGGCCTCCGCGACGAGCTGGTCCTTCGACTCGAAATGCTTGTAGAAGCCGCCGTGGGTAAGACCGGCGGCCTTCATCAGGTCGTTGAGCCCAGTCGCGACGATCCCATGCTTGCGGAACTCGCCCGCTGCGGCCGTGACGATCCGCTTGCGGGTCTGCGCCGCTTCCTCTCTCGACTTCCTCAACGCGATCTCTTTTCTGGGAAATTTCTGGATTTTTGTTGATATCTAAAATCCCAATGCCCACAATTTGGATGTCAACTACAATCTTAAACGGCCTTCAACGGAGAATCCAGATGATTCAGGGCAAGGTCTTGGTCACGGGCGCGACGGGAGACACCGGCCGGGCGACGGTCGACGAATTGCTGGCTCGCGGCCACCAAGTGCGGGCACTGGCCCACGGGGATGACGACAGGTCGAGAAAGCTCCAGGAGCGCGGGGTCGAGGTCGGCTACGGCGACCTCCTCGACTTCGGCCAGGTGCGCTCTGCGTTGAGCGGCGTCCAGCGGGCCTACTTCATCTACCCCATCCGCCCGGGGATCGTCCAGGCGACGGCTCAGTTCGCCCAGGCGGCGAAGGAAGCCGGCGTCGACGGCATCGTGAACATGTCGCAGGTGGCCGCCCGAGAGGACGCGAAGAGCCATGCTGCGTTCCTTCACTGGCTGGCCGAGCGGGTCTTCGACTGGTCCGGCGTGACAGTCGCCCACATCAGGCCCACGTACTTCGCCGAGTGGCTCCTCTATGTGGCCCCGATGATCCGCATGGGGTTGCTCCACGTCCCGTTCGGCACCGGCCGGCACGCTCCGATCACCGCCGATGACATGGGACGCGTGATCGTCGGCATCCTGGAAGACCCCGCGTCGCACCGGGGCGGCGTCTACCCGCTGTTCGGCCCGGTCGAGTACAGCTACCAGGAGACCGCGCAGGTCCTGAGCCGGGTGCTTGGGAAGGAAATCGAGTACAGGCAGGTCGGCTTCGAGGAGTTCAAGCAGACCCTGAAAGCCGGAGCGCAGACATCAGCCAAGAGTCAATCATCGAGGACATTCTCTGCGAAATCCGAGCGGACGCCCGAGCAAAAAGCCGGGGATGACTTCCTCTTCCAGCACCTCCACGAGGTCGCCATCGATCATCAGAACGGGATTTTCGCCGGCACGAACGATCTCGTCGAAAAGATCGGCGGACGGCCGCCGATGACGCTCGAGGCGTTCATCGAGAAACATCGCGCGGCTTTCGTCTGAAGCGTCAGCGAGGCGACAGGCAGCCCCCATGAGCCGGTTGCCTGCTTTTCCCGAACTCCGCGAGGTGAATCGTGACCGGATCGCTTTCGACCGCCGCGCTGCTGACCGGGACCGCGGCCGGAGTAGTTGCCCTCGTGGCGCTCGGGCTCGCCGGGGCGGCCCGATGGGCGGGTCTGGCCCTCTCCATCTCAACTGGCCGGGCGAGCCATTCACCGCGATCGCCGCTTGGCCGGTGAGCTGGGTCCCGGCACTCCTCGCCCCAATCGGGATCTTCCTCCACGTCGTCTCGATCCGCCAATCGTTCGCACGCCTCACGCGGATAGAGCAAATGTCTGCGGAGACGAGAGACGCAGACAAGACGATTACTCAATTCTCTCGAGCGGCATTTGCGTTACCTTTAACTACCGGAGAAGACCATGAAAGTGATGGCAATCGGCACGCTGAAACCCCTTTCGCAGGAACAACGACAGCGCTATCTGCCGGAGGAATCTTACTCGGATTTGATCGTCCGCGTCGAGTCATCGAGTAGCGATCCCACCGGCCCGACCCTGCCGAGCCTTCGGCGGTAGTCGAAAAAAGTCGCCCGGCACCCTCCCCCCTGTTCGGCGAAGGCTTTGGCCCGCTCCGCCATGCTGCCGTAGTCGGGGCTGGCAAGCAGCTCGGCGGCGAGCCGGCTCGAAGGCGTATTTCGTGTAGGTGTGCCCGTAGCCCTGGCGGATGATCTCCTTGTTGACCAACAGGTTATTGCTCTGCCGGAAGACGTAGGCCAACAATCGGCCGTAGCAGTCCCGGCTGGTCGGCACGGTCTGGATCTCCAGACGGACCCGGAACGTCGAGAGCCGTCGGCCTCCGCGGGGACAGCGGCATGTCGCCGCTACACCATCTCGAGTCCCTGTGGTGGGAGATTTCCGCGAACGAGTCCGATCATCTCCTCGAAATCGCGCGAACATCCTCCTGGGGTGACGCGTCTGTAAGGGTACAAGACGACGGGCGGGCCGTGAGGTCGGCCCCGAGTCGAGTCGGCCTGAGATACCCCTTGCACTGAGGTCGTCCATGTTCGCCGGGAGTCCGCGTCACGCCCTGGGTTGCCAAGAAGCGAAGCGATCCGCCGATCCGTCGGCGAGCCCGCTCTGGCTCTATCCCTTGCGGACGTGACGCCCGGCCACGGACATCCCTCGCGCGGAGTCTCAGGCCCGGTGTGACGAAGACACCGGGCCTTTTCGTTGGGACCGCGGAATGGGTCGGTAGCTGAGACGGTCTAGCGGCCGGTTGAAGCCCGGCAGACGGGGATTCGAGCGCCCCCCGGCCCACTCCTGGACGCTGGCCCGTTCGTCTATCGGCCAAGGATACCGCCCTTTCATGGCGGAGAGGTGGGTTCGATTCCCACACGGGCTGCTCGCAGGAATGACCAGGGTGTGGGAGAGCCTGGCTAATCCTCAAGCTCGGGGAGCTTGAGACCGCCGGTTCGAATCCGGCCTCCATGACTCCCTGACAAAACTCGTAGCGAGGGCTGAGGTGATGACCTGGATCAAACGAATACCCCGGCAAGCAATATCTCGCCCGGGGTCGTGGTGTAGCGGCAGCATGTCGGCCTTTTAAGCCGGTCGGCGGGGGTTCGAATCCCTCCGGCCCCATGGCGCCTAGCTCAACGGGAGAGCTCTCGCCTTATAAGCGAGCGACGACGGGTTCAACTCCCCCGGCGCCAACCAACGGGAGGAGCGATGACACACGGCCTGTAGTTCAACGGCAGAACACCCGGCTGATAACCGGGCGGCGGAGGTTCGACTCCTTCCTGGCCGACACGAGACACCCATCGGGATCGAAGTTCTAGCGGCAGAACGTCCGGCTCTTAACCGGTTCGGTGAGGGTTCGAGCCCCTCCGGTCCCACTTTGATGCAGGCACTGGTCGTTTAGCGGCGAAGACTCCGCCCTCGTAAGGCGGCGACGTGGGTTCGAGTCCCACCCGGTGCTCTCGGTTCCTTGACAATTCGGCGACGGTGATCGTGCCCATGATGTAGCGGTAGCCTACCGCCTTGCCATGGCGGACGTGCGGGTTCGACTCCCGCTGGGCACTTGTCGGAGAACGAGCCGGCTCGGGATGTAGGAAAGCCTGGCTAATCCGCCTGCCTTGGGAGCAGGAAATCGCCGGTTCGAATCCGGCCATCCCGACTGTCTGACGCGACAATTCCGGTGGAGTTCGTGCTGGTACGAGCGCCCGGCTGTTAACCGGGGGGACGCAGGTTCGATTCCTGCCGCCGGAGCTCGACGATGGGGAAGGGCAAGCCGAAGGGCGACGGCACCCGGCTCGAACCCGGGCGCGACCACCCTTCGGGCGGTGCCCGAGCCTTGAGGGTTCGACTCCCTCTCCTTCCGCCTACAAGCCGCGGGATTGGTCCAAAGGCACGACTCCTGGCTTCCAACCAGGCGATCGGGGTTCGAATCCCCGATCCCGCACTCGAAGCGACGGTTGATGCGTCCCTGGCCGAGCGGTCAGGCGCGGGCTTCCCAGGCTCGACAGGCGGGTTCGACTCCCGCGGGGCGCTCTCGGGAATCGGCTAAGGGGTAGGCTCCCTGACTTTGAATCAGGCGGTGGAGGTTCGAATCCTCCTTCCCGAATCCGGGGCAGTTGCTGGTGGTAGTGACGCCGCGCTCTGAACGCGGAGGCCGCTGGTTCGATTCCAGCCCCCGGAACTCGAGTTCAAGCCCTCACGGAAGCCATCCGGCCGGATCAGGGGCCTGTCTTGAAAGCAGGTGGCGGCGTCATAGCCGCTTGTGGGTTCGAGTCCCACGGCTTCCGCCTCGAAAGGCCCAGGTACGCCAACGGCTGAGCGGCCCGGCTTAAACCCGGGCGCCTGTGGGTTCGAATCCCACCCTGGGTACTGGGGCATGGGTGTAAGTGTTTGCGGCTCGGTAGGCAATGGGCAGACCACTCTCGCTTAGAACGAGAGATGCTGAGGGTTCGACTCCCTCCTGAGCCATCGATTACGCCTTCGTGGAGCAGCCTGGAGTGCTCGCCACTCTGTCACAGTGGAGGTCGCGGGTTCAAATCCCGCCGGGGGCGCTGAAGGGGAGGGATGGCACGGTACGCAAACCGGCAAAGCGACCCGGCTCAAACCCGGGGATTCTGTGGGTTCGACTCCCACCCGTGCTACTCGAAGAGGGTTCTCTCGGGTGGTGTTCCTCACGGCGGCCTGTAAAGCCGTTGCCATCAAGCGGTGAGGCGGAAGGCGAAAGGTTCGACTCCTTCGCCACCCACTGGCAGTTCTCGATGAAGGTCCGTTCGTCTATCGGCACAGGACATCAGCCCCTCAAGCTGGGAAGGCGGGTTCGATTCCCGCACGGACCACTGGACGACTCGCCGGGTGGCGGAATGGCAGACGCGCGGGCCTCAGAAGCACGTGCCCCCGAGGCGTGGGAGTTCGAATCTCCCCCCGGCGATTGATCGATCGTGATGGAAACTTCCCAGGCGAGGCAGGTGCCCGGTTGGCCTTCATGAGGTCGATCCGCCCGGCTCGATACCGGGGCCTGGGACTGCGGGTGGGCCGGTGCTCGGCCGAGTTTCATACGCTCGGAGGCGGAGGTTCGACTCCCCGACCCGCAACTTCATGTTCTCGAGTGGCACGGTACGCTAACTGGCATCGCGGCCACGACCACCCTTCGGGCGGTGCCCGGATCCTGGTGCCTGTGGGTTCGAATCCCACCCGTGCTACTGACCGCAGTTCGTCCCGTCGTCTAGCGGCCAAGACGCCTGTCTTACACACAGGTTAGCGCAGGTTCGAGTCCTGCCGGGACGACTCTCAACCGGCCGGTTTGCAGGTGTTCCGGCAGCACACCTCCTCGGTAGGGAGGGGGACCGAGTTCGATTCTCGGGCGGACCTTCGTGTGAATTGCGGGCGACTTCCAGTTCATTCCTCTATCGGGCTGCTGGTCCAACGGGACGACACCGGCTTTGCACACCGGAAATCGGGGTTCGACTCCCCGGCGGTCCACTCAAACGGAAGGTAGTCGGATACGGTTTGCCGAGCCGTCCTGCTAAGGCGGTTTCCCCGAAAGGGGGATGAGGGTTCGAATCCCTTGCCTTCCGCTCCTTGCCTCGATGGTGAAACGGATGATCACGCCTCGCTTCTAACGAGGAATTTCGGGTTCGAGTCCTGGTCGGGGCACTGGAACATCCGGGCGGTTAGCTCAGCCGGCCAGAGCGCCTGCATGACACGCTGGAGCGACCCCAGAGGGGTTCCCCCCGAGGTTCGACCCCTGCATCGCCCACTGAAACTGAGGATACGGAAGGGCCACCCGATCGGAGACGGGACCCGCCTGGAGAGCGGGCGCGACCACCCTTCGGGCGGTGCCCGGAGCCTTGCGGGTTCGACCCCCGCCCCTTCCGCTCCGGCGCGAGCCGGTGGGTTCGACCACCCTTTCGATGGTGTCCGTGGTGTTAACGGCAGCACGCGAGTCTGTGGAGCTCGAGGCGACGGGTTCAACTCCCGCCGGACACCCTCAATGCAAACTTGGCGGAGGTGACGATGACCCGGAACGTGCTGGAGCTCCCCACGCTGGTCCTGAACCGGAACTGGCAACCGGTCCACGTCACGACCGTGGTGCGGGCCCTCGTCATGCTCTGGAACGAGACGGCGAAGGCCGTCGAGCCGGAGGAGTACCGGCTCTACGACTGGGCCGCCTGGTCCGAGCTCGCGCCTCTGAACGGCAGCCCATGCGTGCGGTCGGCCCACCGGAGCTTCCGGGTTCCCGAGGTCATCTGCCTTGCGCACTACGACCGCCTGCCGGGGTCGGCGGTGACGTTCAGCCGGCGGAATGTCGCCAAGCGGGACCACCACACCTGCCAGTACTGCGGATCGCAGCCCGGCGCCGAGGCGATCACGATCGACCACGTCGTGCCCCGCTCGCAAGGGGGTGTGTCGAACTGGACCAACTGCGTCGCCTCTTGCGTCCGATGCAATGCCCTTAAGGCTGACCGAACGCCGGAGCAGGTCGGCATGAAGCTTCGGCGCCATCCGGTCCGCCCCGAGTGGAAGCCGCTCTACGCGGCGCATGGCGTCCGGGTCGAGAGCTGGGCCCGGTTCCTGGCGCATGAGCCGGCCCTTCTCCACGCTTGATGAACAACAAGGCCCCGGCATCGACAACATGCCGGGGCCATCTACAGGGGTGTGCTCCTGGGAGAGCAGCGAGCCTCCAAAACTCGCGGACAGGGTTCAAATCCTTGCGCCCCTGCTTTTGCCGACGTGGCCGAACGGCCAGGCGCCTGCCTTGTAAGCAGGATCATGCCGGTTCGAGTCCGGCCGTCGGCTTTGATTGCGCCCTTGGCGTGTGACGGACGGCACGCGACCCTCCGAAGGTCGAAGATCAGGTTCGACTCCTGGCAAGGGCACTGCGCTCCTTCCCCGCGAGTGTGTCGGACGCACGGCGGCCTTCGAAGCCGCAAGGCCGGGTTCGATTCCCGGGTGGGGGACTCGCGAGCGGTCCTGTTCCGATCGTTGTCCTCGGAGTGTGATGGACGCGCACACGACTCTGCGAAGGTCGAGGACCAGGTTCAATTCCTGGCGAGGACATGGCTCTCAGACAGAGGGTCGAAGCACTCAAGGCGCCGGAGCCTGACGGCCAGGCGGCGGTCTGCAAAACCGCAGAAGCGGGTTCGACTCCCGCCGGCGCCTCTCAGCGTCTGCCCCGTCGTTCCCCTCTCGTGGTTCACCCGCACGGACCGTATCGAGCACGTGGCCGTCGGCGTCGGTCGCCGCGAACTCC
>JBAUOX010001228.1:0-3001 GCA_049579985.1 Isosphaeraceae bacterium
AGACACTTGTCGTTTTGTGACAAGAGCTTAAGAAAAAAAGCGGGAGGACCAGCGCGGGCATTGATGGCTCGCGAAACCTCAGAAAACTCTACTTATCTCTACCGCACGCCCGTCCAGTACCGGTGCAAGTGGATCCTCTACAAGCTGGCGTTGTTTGGAAGACCGAAGCGGCTGGGGTACGACGAGAACGACAGAGGCTGCCGCAGCGATTCTCTCCATGGATTCTTCGGCAAGATCACCCATATTGGTTTCATGCCTCCGGCCTCCTCATCCGATATTGTCGGTGTGTCTCCCTGGGTGAGAAAGGGACACTCCGGCACTATGGAGCGGCGGTCCGATGCCTCGATCGAATCCATCTCATGGCTTACGCCGCCAAGCTTGGCTGATCGGCCTCGTCCTGGCGACCGGCTGTGCTCAATCGAGAACCGATCTTCAGGAAACGCTTGCTCGGCGGGTCATGCCGGACGAAGTTGCCAGCGGTCAGTCGACGAGCCGAGATGAAGGCAAGGGGGACCGAGCGACGACGGACGCGAACGTGAGGCCGGCCGCGGGAGCGCAACCAGGTCCAGGAGCTCAGGCCCGCTCCGAGGGCGATCGATCGAGTGCGATACCACCCGCTATCGTAGAGCCTCCACAGCGGACGAATTCGGACCATTCTTCGCCCGCCCCTTCTCTTCCGAGCGATTCCGACCAGGCCACGCTCGAGGCCATCGCCGCCAGCGGCAAGCCGCTGACGGTCTCTGAGGCGATTGATGTGGCGTTCCGCTCTCAGCCGAGGCTGCGTGCCCAGCTCGAGACCATCGATCAAGCCCGAGGGCTCCAGCAGATCGCGTTCTCGGCCTTCCTCCCCGCCGCCGGCCTCCGCTTCGACGGGGGTGGATTCAGGCTCGGGGCGCAAGGTCTTCCGGTTCAAGCCACGACTCTTCGGGGATCTCCCTTCATACCCGGCATCGGAACGGTGCTGGTCGGCACGCACATCGAGACGACCTTCGATTTGATTGAGGGCAACGTCCAATGGTTGCTCCTCGACTTCGGCCGTCGGCTGGGCCGGTACGAGCAGGCGCGACTGGCAGGCGACATCGCGGGGCTCCAGACCGATCGCGCCTTCCAGACGGTGGCCAACGACGTCGCGGTCGCCTACTACGGTGTCCTCAGAAGCCAGGCCTTACTGCGGACCGCCCAAGATGCCTTCCGCCGGGCCGAGGAGGAGCTTGGCGACGCTCGCAAGCGCGAGCGCGAAGGCGTCATCGAGCGCGAAACCGTCCTGCGGTCCGAGGTCCAGAGGGCGGAGAACCTTCAGCAGCTCCACGCCGCTACGGAGGCGGAGTTCGTGGCCCTGGCGGAGCTGAACCTGGCCATCGGGCTGAAAGGCAATCAGCCGGTCCGCGTCGCCGATCCGACAGAGGTCCCGCCGCTGGCCACATCGCTTTGCGATTGTTTGCAGACAGCCATCCGGGAGCGACGCGAGTTCGAGGTCGTCCGCCGCACGGTGCAGATCGCCGTGGAGGGGACCCGCGTTGCCCGCGCCGACTTCGCGCCCAAAGCCGTCGCGAATGGCGCTTTGCTGAACTTCCAGGCGGGCACCCGTTTCCCCAATGCAGATTTGGCTCTCGGGTTCATCCGGCTCGAGTGGACGCTCTTCGAGGGCGGCCGGAAGATCGCCGCGACCCGCGTGGCCGACTCGGCGGTACGCCAGGCCATGGCCCAGGCCGAGTCGATTGCCGATAATATTGCGTTTCAGGTCAACGAGGCCTACCGGAATGCCGTCACGGCCTGGATCGGCATCGACGATGCGCGCCCGGCTGTGGAGCAGGCAACCGAGAATTACCGGCTCGTGCGATTGCGACTCCGCGAGGGTGCGGCCACGCCCACGGAGATTGCCGACGCGCAGGCCTCGTTGACCCGTGCCCAGCAGAATTACCTGAATGCTCGGTACAATTACCTGATCGCGACGGCCCGCCTGGAATATGCGATGGGGGTTGGCCAGACGCCGAGGACTCAAGTCTCCAGGCATCATCAGCCGGCGTAACAATTGAAGCATGCGGAGCAACCCATGAGTGCAACCCAACCGGCGCAGTCTTCTGCAAGCCAAGATAACAAAGCCGAGGCCACGGCCACGTCGGCTCAACCCGCCGGTCGCCGCAAACGGCTTCGCCCCGGACCTCTCCTCGCAATAGTCCTGTTGATTGCGCTGCTCGCCGTCGGCCTGCCGTTTTCGATGAGCTGGGTCAGCTACCGGCGCACGCACTCGATCACCGACGACGCCTTTGTCGAGGCCCACATCATCAACGTCGCCCCTCAACTGGTCTCCGGCCGGATCGTCCGGTTTCTGGTCGAGGAGAATGATCGCGTCGAGAAAGGGCAAGTACTCGCGGAGGTCGATCCCATTCCTTACCGCGACAAGGTCAACATCTCGCGGGCTCAACTCGACTCGGCCCAGGCCGAGCTCGCCCGCCAGCGTGCCGACCTCGACTGGGTCCGCAAGGAGGTGCCGATTCAGATCGAGATCGCCCGGCGGACCTTCGCCGCCAGCCAGGCCGACCGAGCCAAGGCTGAGGAATCGTTGAAGCTGACCCGCGACGAGGTCGACAAGGGCATCGACGAGGCCCGCGCCGGAGTCAAGGCGGCGCGGGCCTCGCTGACGCTGGCCGAACTGGAGTATACACGCTTCACCCGGCTCGAGCAGACGGGGGCCAGCCCACTGCGGCAGCAGCAGCAGGCAACGCAGTCTCGCGACTCTGCCGTGGCTCAGGTCGAGCTGGCCGAGGCGCGTCTGGCAAAGGCATTCGCCAACCTGACTCAGGTCGACGTCGCCCGGCGGGCGCTGGAGGCCGCCCAGAAGGCGGAACAGAAGGCGGCCAAGGGCATTGACCTCGCGGAGACTGGCTACGACCAGATCCGCGAGATCGAGTTGCTGGTCAAGGTCAAGGAGCGGTCGGTCGAGCAGGCCCGGCGGGCGCTGGAGGCCGCCGAGAACGACCTGGCGTATACCATTGTCAAA
>JBAUOX010001229.1:0-6772 GCA_049579985.1 Isosphaeraceae bacterium
TCGATGGGCGACCTCAAGATCGAGGTCCGCTGCATCAGCGCAACCCAGTATCTGGGCATGTCCGAAAGCGATCTCTATCTGCTGTCGAGCTCGGGGAATTTCGGGGTCAATTACATGAAGGGGCTGCTGGGCATCTGGCTTCAGGCCCTGGTGCTGACCGCCATAGGCGTGTTCGCCGGCACTTTCCTGAGCTGGCCTGTCGCCCTTCTGACGACCATCGCCTTCTTCATCGCCGGCCAGCTCGCCTACGGCTTTCTGGTCGATTTCACCCGCCAGGCCGTGCTGGGCGGGGGCCCTTTCGAATCCTTGATCCGCCTCTTGACGCACGACAACCAGATGAGCGCCCTGGCGCCGACCGCGGGTGCCGTCATCGCCAAGACCCTCGACTCCCTGGTCATGCCGGTGATGTCCATGTTGGTCTACATCGTGCCCAACTTCCAGGCCCTCGACGTGAGCAACACGGTGGCCGACGGATTCGCCGTCGGCTGGAACAGGATTCTCTCCAATACCCTCCTGGCCCTGGCGTATGCCTTGCCGTTCTCGATCGTCGGATACTTCATACTCAAGAACCGTGAGGTCGCCGCATGAGAAGCAATCAGAACAAGAAGATCATCTACGGCCTGATCATCGTCCTTTTCTTCGGCGCCATGTTTCCCTACGGCGCCTGGCTCGCCGAGGAGAAGAAGCGGCGCGACCTGGGCGAGGCCGCGATCGGCCAGATCGATACCGGCAGCTTCATGATGAAGCTCTTCCTCCTGGGCGGCTTCCGCGGCATCGTCGCCAATTACCTCTGGCTCTGCGCCGAGGAAAACAAACGCGACCATGACTGGGATCGACTCAAGTCCAACGTCGATCTGATCACCAAGCTGCAACCCCATTTCCTCTCGATCTGGACCTTTCAGGGCTGGAACCTCGCCTACAACGTCGCGGTCGAGTGGGACGCCCCGGAGGACAAGTACGACTGGATCAAGCAGGGCATCAAGTTCGTGCAGCGCGGCGTCGAGAACAACCGCCGCTCCCCGGACCTGATCTGGGACACGGCCTGGTTCTATTACCACAAGCTTGGCTTCTCCGATGAGTCGATCATCCTCCGCCGTCTCTTCCGCGACGACGAGGATGAAGACTTCAAGCGCTACCGCGACCCCGAGACCGATTACAGCGTGGTCAAGCACGATAACTTCCAGCTTGGTTACGGCTGGTTCAGCAGGGCCATTGCCCTTGCCGATTCGGGCGCCCGCCGCCTCAACGAGGGCACAACCGAGAACATTCAGCAGATCAAGTACGTCGACCCGACCCCACAGCGGAAGCGCGCCGACGACATCACCTTTCGCTCGATGCCCGCCCACGCGCAGACCCACTACGCGGCCGCTCTTGAGAAGATGAGCACCATGGGTATCGAAGCGACCTTCGGTGAAGTGGCCAGGAACGAGTGGGCACGCGCACTTGGCGAATGGGTCAAGTTCGGCCTGTACAAGTTCGAGTCGCCCAACCTCATCGAACGCAATGGCAAGCTGGTCAAGGACGTGATCCAGATCGACGACCGCACGAATCCGGACAAGTTCAATTCCGACCGGATGACCAAGAACGAGAAGTACTGGGCCGATCGCTGGGCCGACCAGATGAATTACCGTTACTGGAAAGAGCGGTGCCAGGCCGAGAAGACCCAGAAGGGCGTGGAGGCTCGCCAGCTCTTCTACGAGGGAACCAAAGCCTACAAGACGGGCGAATTCGCCCAGGCTGCCGCCAAGTTCAAGGAAGGGCTGCTCACCTGGAAAGACAACCTGAAGGACTTCCCGGTCTTCCGGGACGACGACATGAACAAGAAAGACACCGGTCTGGTCGTCAAGCGCTACGAGCGAGTTCTTCAGCAGCAGGGTGAGAAGCTGCCCGACTTTTTCCCCTTCAAGGAGCTGCTGGCCGCGGCCAAGGCCGACACAACCCTGGACCCCTTCGATGCGATGGAGATGCTCGGCGTGAACCCCGACACCTCAGGGAACACGCCCACCACTGGTGCCGCAGCGGGAGGGGGAGGGGAAGCAGCACCGACGCCCGGCGGCCGTTGAACGCGCTGAACCGTGTCTCGACGGCGACCCTGATTCTCTCGATCGGTCCTGGCAACTCACACGAGTGCCAGGGCCGATCGTGCTTTTCGTGACCTGGATGCCGAATTGTCGGAACCTGTCGTTGCGCGCTCGCTCTAGGCAAAGATTGCCGGTGCAACGTAAAATATTCTGGGGCACACTGCCAGGACCTGCTATCTAATATTAACTGATGCAATGAGTGCATGCTGCAATCAGTTTCAGTGGTTCTCAGGCTGTCTCCTGGGGCAGACCCGAGCCAGGCATCTCGGCGGGAGGACTTCAATGAGCGGGTCCAGGAAGCTCAGGATTCCACTGCGCGTGGTCTTCTACCGAGAGGGGGAGTCCTGGATTGCCCATTGTCTCGAGTTTGATCTGGCAGGCGATGGCATGACTAGGGAAGACGCGCTTGCCGTTTTGTCCGATGCGATAGCGCTGCAGGCGCAGGCGTCTCTGGAGTGCCAGAATCCGGCGAACCTGTTCACTCCGGCCGATGGAGAATTGTTCCACAAGTATGCGGCGGGTGCAGATATCGTCGATGTCGCTTTGATGCTCTCAATCAAAGATCTCCGTTCATCGTCGCCTATCATTGAGGACGTCGAGGCGAGAGAATATAAGGATTTCCCGGATCTTGTTCCAGCCTGAAGGGCTCCATGGACCGCTCACTTTCCATGCACCGCCTTCAGTCCATCCTGAATCGCTACGGCGTGGGGTGGGATGTCAGCCGGGGAAAAGGGTCTCACATCATGTTTTACCGAGATCTCCCGGACGGGCGATTTACCTATCCTGTTCCCAGGCACGACAAGGACGTCAAAGTTTGCTATGTGAAAGGATGCCGGAAGCGATTTCGGCTCTTGCCGGCCGACGGCGTGAGTGACAAGGATTTTTACGGTTGATCGCTCCCATCCAATCCGGCCCATTACCTCGGCCGCTCTACGCCTCCCAGACGCTTGTTTGGCTCATCGCCATCCAACGCCACCCTTTTCCTTGATGGATTCATCAGGTCATGCTCATAGTCCACGTCCAGATCCAGGTGAAGGCCGACCAGGTCGAGGCATTCAAGGCGGCTTGCGTGGAGAACTCACGGAACAGCCTGCTGGAGCCGGGCATCGCCCGCTTCGACGTATTGCAACAGAATGACGATCCGACACGCTTCCTGCTGGTTGAGATCTACCATACTGCCGAAGCTCCAGCCGCTCACAAGCAGACGTACCACTACCAGAAGTGGGCCGAGACCGTCTCCGGCATGATGGCGGCCCCGCGCTCCAGCGTGAAGTTCACGAAGATTTACCCGGAAGACGGCCTTCCATGAAGTTCGAGTTCGCCACCGCCGGGCGTATCCTTTTTGGCTCCGGTAGTTCAGAGCAGCTTCCCAGCCTGGCGCAGGGCCTGGGAGGTACGGCCCTGCTTGTCCTGGGACGCAGCCGCCGCGATGGCGAGGCACTGAGTGCGCGGCTGGCCACTGCCGGTGTTCGCTCCTTGATCTTCAGCGTCAACGCAGAGCCCACCACTCACCTGGTCGACGAGGCCGCCGCAATGGCCCGACGGCAGGGCTGCGACCTGGTGATTGCCGTCGGAGGTGGCAGCGTGATCGACACGGGCAAGGCCGTGGCGGCAATGCTGACACATCCAGGAGTTGTCCTCGACTACCTGGAGCTGGTGGGAGGGGGAAAGCCGCTCGTCCGTCCCTGTGTGCCCTTTATCGCCGTACCCACAACGGCCGGGACGGGAACCGAGGTCACGCGGAACGCCGTGCTGGGAGTACCCGAGCATCAGGTGAAAGCCAGTCTGCGGGGCTATCATCTCCTGCCCCGCATGGCCGTGATCGATCCCGAGCTGAGCCGCTCATTGCCGCCGGAGATCACGGCCTATACCGGTATGGACGCGCTCACGCAACTGATCGAGCCCTTTGTCAGCAACGCCGCCAACCCGCTCACCGACGGCGTTTGCCGCGAGGGCCTGGCGCTTGCGGCGCGATCGCTGGCAATCGCCTTTCACGCTGGTTCGGACCTCGCGGCCCGTCAGGACATGTGCGCCGCGGCCCTGTTCAGCGGCATCGCCCTGGCCAACGCCAAACTCGGCGCTGTGCACGGCCTGGCTGGTGTGCTGAGCGGGACCACTGGCCATCCCCATGGCGCCATCTGTGCCCGGCTGCTTCCTTTCGTGATGGAGGCCAATATCCGGGCCCTGCAGGACGACCGCGCTCGTGCCGCCACGTTGCCGCGCTTCGCCGAGGTTGCTCGAATCCTGACCGGCAACCCTGCGGCCCAGGCTGCCGATGGGGTCGAGTGGGTCCGAGCCCTCTGCACCGAGCTGAAGATCCCGCCGTTGCGAGTCGCCGGATTGACCGTGGCCGAATGCTCCCGCATCATTCCCACCGCCCAGCGGGCCAGCAGCATGCAGGGCAATCCGGTGAAGCTGTCGGACGAGGAATTGCTTGGGATCCTGGAGAATGCCATCTGAAACCGGGATCGAGACCGAGCAGAACAACTCCCGGTAGCGTCTTGAGTGGAGGGTGGCCTGGCTGGCGTTACTCCCAATTCTCCCTTCAAAACCAAAGCCCGAAGAATGAAGCGAAAGACCCTATCTGATGATTGAAGATAGCCCGCACGATGACGTGCCCTGCTGTCCTACGGAAGACCCACGGCTCCCGCAACCGTCAGCGGGAATCCAAACTTTCTTGAAATTGCATTGGCCTCGTCTTGGGGAGCGAAAAGAGTCGGATCCGATCCAAGGATAATGGTCAGGATATCAGCCAAGCGCTCACCTGCCCTCCTATTAATATCTTTAGCCTGAGTGTCCAAGTAAGCCTGCAGAAATCGCAGGTCATCCGATGTCGTGAGCACGATTCGAGGAGAGGGGAGTTGCTTTTTCGCAAGAAGTCTTAGCTTCGCCGCATCAGAGCGAGTGAGAACTCCAACATTATGGACGACCGTGTGCCGCAGTTGCCATATCAAGCTCATTATCCGAAATGTGTCGCTGCTTGGTGGAAAAACATGGAAGATCGAATGGACACTGGTAGGATGACGAAGATAATCCTTGAACCTCTCATTTATGCTTTTGCAATCCAGCCATGTTCCAGACTCACAGAGAGCTTTGCCGGGCGACGATCCCGCAAAATGAGCAGCAAGGGAACTACCCCGCACTTGTGGCTCGTCAAATCGCCCATCAATTGTTCGGTCAAACAAGTGATCCACGCAGACGGCGGCAAGATCTTTTATAAAGCGTTCGAAGGATTGTATCAGATTTACGAGCACCATATTGTTGAGCGTGACAAAGTGCCTGTCCCGCACTGCCGGATAGTGACCAGTACTTTCTAATTTCTGCATTATGTATCGACGCATATTGACCGAAGAATTTGACGCAAGAACATAATGGTCAATTGGCGCGTCTGCCTCGGGAGGCATTCTGCCTAGGTGATCAAGAACTTCGACGATTCTGGCGGGAAGATCGGTCGTTTTTCGAGGCATTCGGCTTGATGCTCCGAGGAGTGTCTGTCACCATGATTGGTGGCACTATACGCCACCAGAGAACTCGCTGGTCGGCTCGTCTTCGATCAGCAGCCAGTCGGTCAAACCACCTTGCCACGACAGGTAGAGGGCTCGGACGCCGAACTCGTTGGAATCCACGAGACGAGAGAGACTAGACAATTCCTCAGAGATAACTTCCTCTCCCTTACCGGCTTCGTTGGGGTCCGATACCAGCAACGGCCGATTGATCTCACGCAGCTTCCCTGCGAGTTCATCAGCAGGACACGGAAACTGTAACATGCTCATCAACAAGTTGTCCCCATCAACACGCCACCAAATTTCCTCTCCCTGGTCCTCGATCCATGTTGCGAGGTTGTATGCCTGGACGAGATAGTGGGGTCTATCCGCTATTCGCACAGAGAATAATCGCATCAATGTTGTGGCAGGGCATTCAATAAGTGCTTTTTGAATCTTCCAGAGAGGTGCTTGGCCAGTCGCACTCACATCAAACTGGACAACGGACGAGTCTTCGATCCGTGAGGGCTCCGTGATCGCAAGACCGGGCAGTTTTTCGGATAAGTGGGACACCAACCACTTGGCGTTTTCAAGGCCTTCAACCCTGATGTTGCAAACCGAGCCATCACTGTCCGCCCAGACCTTGAATTTTGCTCGCAGGCGGATTCCGAGGGCATTCCCAAGCGGCGCTAGGTCTTGACGGTTCAGTGCCGTGGCAATTCTTTCGGCTATTTTATCGTCAAATCCTGCTGCTCTTAAATCGCTCTTCCTGAGTTTGCAGAGGTCTAGCTTCTCCGGAACATCCACCCAATGGTCGCTGTCAGCGGTCTTTTCCTTTACGTGAAGCCGAAGGTTTTCCAGTGCTTGTGGTCCCGATGCCATATAATTATGCCTTTGCTCATTCAGCGATAACTTCAGAGTGGCGTTCCTTACCAGTGCCATCAAACTGTCCTCATCTTACATCCTTCCCGCCTAAGGGCCAACCCAGCTCCGTTTCAACGCGAACCTGTTGACCTGAAACGAAAGTCGTTCGAAGTCGGGGACTTGGGGAGCAAAGCCAGCCGGGCCGGAGTCGAAAAACGCTGACTCTACCGGATTGCAGGTTGGCGGTTTCTGAAGCCCATCAGTGAGGTGGACGCCATAAGATTGTGGAGCCAATGTTCATGATAGCGTTTGCCGTTGAGTCGATGGGCGGGACTGTCGTGGGTG
>JBAUOX010001230.1:0-2508 GCA_049579985.1 Isosphaeraceae bacterium
CAGCCGCCCGAGAACATCGCGGCCGGCCTGCTGATCGTCGTGCCGGCCCTGGCACTGGCCGGGGTCATCCTCCTGGCCGGCGCCCGCCACTTGCCCCGCGAGATGGCCCTGATGCTGGCCAAGCTCAAGGCAGGGGAGAAGGGACGTCACTGAATAGCGCTTCCTTAACCCCTAAGCCGCTTGTATCAAGCGTTTACGTGCATGCCCCCGAGGCTCCTTCCCCTCACAAGCGGTCGATATTAGTGACGTGCCTTTTTCCCTCCCGGGGACACCATCCTTAATTCTTCGGAGTTAGACATGGTGTCCCCGAATTATGAATCCATCATGGTCAGTCGGTCCAGCCCCGCTTCATTCCTCGCTTTCGTTCGTTTCAACATCGTCGGGCGCTTCATCGGGAGGTACATGAGCATCGTCGGGCGCTTCATCAGGAGGTACATGAGCCGGGACTGTGACTGGAGGTGTCAGCTTCACCCACTGCTGGCACCTGCCGATCGCGCCACCCAAGTTCTCTGTGTCTACCTTACGAGTCTGGCGGATTTGCCCGGGGAACGCTCGGTCGATATACCTCGCGAACTGGGCGCTGAACGTTCGAAGGACGTCGTCAGACCCGTCGTAGTAAATTATTTCATGCGCCACCGCGACCGGGTGGCGTCGCAACGTTCGCCTCTCGACGTCATGAGTGTCGAACGTGTCGCCGAGGTCGTTGATCGCTTCAGCGACCATACTCGCGTTAATGTAGTGCATGCATTTGCTCTCCCGCGGCCTGACTGACCGGTGTTTTTGTTGACCTGGATAGAACCTTGCCCCGGCCCGCAAGGAGGCCATTCGGGGCCGACTGCGCGACTAACCATCTTTCATAGTAACGAGTTGATTGACCTATCTTAAGATCTTAGTGGAATCTTCGTCAGGCTTGTCGGTCCGCGCAATATCCCCGGCGTGTCCTCGATCAGCGGCACGGGCTGAAGTCAGACCACATTATGTTGCGACCGGAGAGTGAAAAGGGGACGTCACTGAATAGCACTTGCTTAACCCCTAAGCCGCTTGCTCCAAGCGTTTACGTGCATGTCCCTGAGGCTCCTTCCCCTCACGAACGGTCGATATCAGTGACGTCCTTTTTTCCCTCCCGAGTAGACGCGACATCAACTCGAGCTCAACGACTCGGATGCCCGGCCGTCGATGCCGCCCGCGCTGGCCCGTGGGTTGCTTCCCGGATTCGTCCCAGGACGAGGGTTTCCTCCCTCGAGGCGACCACGAAGAGCACCATATCCTGAGCGATTGGCAAGAACCCTTCCAGCTCGTTGCGGGGCGAGAAAGTGAGGGTCCGCACCCGGACCCCCGGGCCGTGAGCGCGCCCGTCCGCGACGCCCCGGGCCAGGTCAAGCCGATCGAGCCGCCAGCCGCTCCCGGCCGTCACATTCTGGATGCAGATCAGATGCCCGAGAGAATCGTCCCAGTGCAGGTTTTGATTGAAAGGTCCGCACAGGACACGGTGCACGACGACCCCCGGCGCGCTCGAGCGGCCGGCGGCGAGCAGCCTGTCAGTGTCGTAGAGGCGGATCTCGGGATGCACGTCGCCATAGTCGGCGGTGGCGAGGTAGGTCTTGCCCCCCAAGCCGACGAACACGGGGCGGGTCCCGTTGATCGCGGCATCGTCGTCAATCTCGCCCAGCACCGCGCGATCGAGGTTTCCATCCTTCCATGCCTGCTCCCAGTCAAGCCGGTAGATCCTGGCTTTCTGAAGCACGGTGTCGCCAAGGAACGTACCCCACGGCTCGTGGCGCGTCAGGCCCGTGGGATGGATTAGCAGCGGCTTGCCCTGGCGCATCAGCCGGATCGAACGCCCGGTCGGCCGTAGCTCGAGGTCGAACTCCTTGATCACGCCCACTCGCGGCCTGGCGAAGACGAGGTCTCCGTAGACGTACAGCCTGTCCCCAAAGCGGGTCACTCCCTGGCCCGCCCCCACTTCTTGGTCGACTACCGTGCACACGCGCTGGACCTCAGCGTTGACGTTCCATGGATCAACTGCCGTGGCCGCCGCCTCCTGGCCGGAAGCCTGGCGATCGGACGGCCAGAACGATCCAAGCAGCGTAACAAGACAAAAGGAACAAAGAAACGCAACAATAAATGATGATTCTAGCGTCCGCTTGCTCATAATCTTGTCTCTCTCTTCGACACAAACCGGCACCGTCCCCAAAACGATAGGGCGACCGGCAGGAATTAGTTTACCTGCCGCTCGGTGATTTGAGGTTTGATAGTGATGTCGTACTTGGGCAAAGTCTTCGATCGTTCCAGTCGAGCCTCAACCTCTTTCATTTCTTTGGCGGGAACCCGAACGCCGTCGGGATACTCGCCGTGGAGGCGTTTCACGGTTGGGTGGTGACCCCTCCAGGTCATCCGCAGCGCGCATTGCAGAATCACCTTCAGGCAGTTCAGGATCACACCGTTCCATTTCTTCTCCAGGGCCGACCAGCAGCGTTCGATCGGATTGTACTTGCTGTGGTAGGGCGG
>JBAUOX010001231.1:0-4146 GCA_049579985.1 Isosphaeraceae bacterium
CATGACAGAGACTCCGTCAGAAGGACTGATCCCTCGGCACCTTGCGTCGATATCGGTGGTTCCGAAAACGTTGCCGAGGAAAATCGACCGGCGCTGTCCGCCGAAGATGAACGAAGATGAACGTCGAGTCATTCTCCCTGATAACATAGGGGAAAATCGCTGTGGTGACTACAATGGACCTTTTTGAAAGGCGAAGCAGTCCGCGGCTCTCTTGGATAGGCTTGCCGCCGGCGCGGTTGTCCTATCGAGACGCATTAGCCTTGCTAGCGATTTGACCAGGCCCGCACAATGTAGCTAGAAGGAATTGAACCGACGAACCTCCTGAGCGGATGATGGGCGAGCGCTCAGGGCGGATGGCACTTGCATTCCTTGGCGCCGGACGGGTAACCTCCCAGCGAATTCTTCAGGGGAAAGGAGTCTTCAGCACGATGGCCGAGTCATCAGTCATGGAGCCAGCCAAGGCGCAACCGGCGGGCTTATCGAGAGCGAAGGCGACACATCGGCCGGCATGGTCCCGGTTTCGATGGATCTTGTTGGCCGCCATGCTGGTTGCTTTCGCGGGTGGGACCTTTATCTTGTCACGTACGGGCAAAGGCGAGTCGGGGCGGGAGAGGGGAGGCTCGGGCCAGTCACAAACAGCGAGCAAGCAAGCCCCGACCGCGCAGGTCATCAAGCCTAAACAGGGGGGCACGGAGCGGATCACCGATCAGCCCGGGACGGTTCGAGCTTTCGAGCGCGCCACGCTCTACGCCAAGGTCTCCGGCTATCTCAAGGATCTGAAGGTTGACCGGGGCGACCCGGTGAAGCAAGACCAGGTTCTGGCCCAGATCTATGTTCCCGAGCTTGATGTCGCCGTGCTCCAGGCTGAGTCCAGCTTGCAGCATTCACGAGCGTTGGCCACGCAAGCCGAGGCGCGGGTGAAGGCGGCGCTGGCCGGGGTGAAGGCGGCCGAGGCCAAGCAGAAGCAGGCGGTTTCGGTACTCGAGGAAGCCGTGGCTACCCGGGAGTATCGCAAGAAGGCGCTCGACCGGATCACCGAGCTGGCCAGGCGAAATGCCGCCGAGCAGAGGCTGGTGGATGAGTACGAGGACCAGTACGTGGCCTCACAAGCCTCTGAACATTCAGCCCAGTCGGGAATCCAGACGGCCGAGGCTCTGATCGCCGAAGCCAAGGCAGCCGTGGGTCTTGCCGAGGCCGACCTGGCAACCGCCAAGGCCGAGATCACGGTCTCGGAGGCAAACCTGCAACGAGCCAAGGTGATGGTGAGCTATACCAGGATCGAATCCCCTTTCGATGGAGTGGTCACCTTTCGCGGCGATGGAATTCATAAAGGAGCGTTCATTCGCTCGGCGGCGGACGGGAATTCCGAGCCCTTGCTGGCCGTGGCGACCACTCACCGGATGCGGACGGTCGTGCTGGTTCCCGACCCGGACGTGCCGTTCTGCAACGTCGGCGACCCGGCGAGCGTGAAAATCGATGCTCTGGGGGGACGAATCTTCAAGGGAAAAGTCAGCCGGATGGCCGAGTCCGAGGACTTGAAGGACAGGACCATGCGAGTCGAGATCGATTTGCCCAACGATCAAGGCCTGCTCCGCGACGGCATGTACGGCCGGGCGGTGATCGAGCTGGAGCCGCCCTCGCAGAACCTCACCATCCCATCGACTTGCCTGATCGAGCAGGATGGCCATGGCGACGGGGCGGTTTTCGTGGTCCGCGACGGCAAGGTCAGGCGGGTCAAAATCCGGGTCGGCAAGGATAGCGGGCTGAAGGTCGAGGTTTTGAGTGGTCTTACCGAGGACGACCAGGTCATTGCACAGATCACTCCATCAATCTCCGAGGGCGCAGTCGTCAAGCCGGAACTGGCCAAGGCTGAAGAAACGAAGAGTTCTAACGATTAGCGCCTGTTTACAGGCCATGGTTGCGAAGCAGGAGGTTGAGCGGGCCCATGAAACTGCCGATAAAGAAGAAAGTATGTTGACCTGATCGCTCTCTCCCGCGGCCACGGAGGGTCGCCAACGATGAACCATCGCGATCGTCGCCGGCGTTTCTCGTTAGAGCCGCTGGAGATGCGGCTTGTCTTGAGTGGCTCGACGCCGGCCAATACGATTGGCATTTCGACGGCGACAGTCTCGCGGCCGCATGAAGTCAGTCAGACCTCGGTCCAGGTGGCACCAGAAAACATCACCCCGCAGAAGCACGGCACGATCGTCGGCGTTTTCGTGCAACCGGCCTCTGGTAGCTTGCTTCAGGCTCAGATCGTCGCCGTGAGAGGGAGCACGGGGAAGGCCTTGCCCGTGACGTACGGGCGGCCGTTCCGGTCCGGTGTCTCCGATGAGGCGGTTGCGTTCTTCAAGGACAGTGCCGCCGGTCCGGTCACAATCGGGGTGACCGGCGCCCACGGGTCCACTGGCTCCTATCAGGTCGAGACGACCTTGGCCGGTGATGTCAATGGCGACGGCACGGTCAATTTCGCGGATCTTCAGGTATTCGCTTCCTCGTACATGTCCCAGCAAGGAGAGCCCAAATACAACCCCGCCGCCGACTTCAACCTCAATGGCGTGATCAACCTTTACGATGCCAAGGCCCTGCTCCACAACATGGCCCCACTCACGCCGAATCTGCCGCTGACGGCTCGCTTGACCCTGGCGCCCCAAGACCAAATCCACTATTCAGGGCCGACCAACCTGGGAGGGGATACCTTTCAACAGGTGGTCACGATTCTCGGCCATACCACGCCGGGAAGCCTTGTGATCACGGACAATAACACCTCGAGGCTGCCGGGCGGCATGCAGGCTTACAAGTTCACGGGCCCCGCGTATGCGACCGATGCCAACGGCTTCTTCTCGATCACGAGCACGAACACTCAAGGGCTGAACAACAACGACTTCCTGATCCTCGACCCGTTCGGCCACCAGATGATCATCGACTTCCCGATCTTCTGGATTCCCTACGCGACGGGTCGAGGAGTGCCGAGCTAGACAGCCGGCGGGTGCCGCACGCTCGACGATCACAGCCCGGAGCCGCTTGCTTGCCCACGCGATGATGCTTTCTGGCCGGCATACTATCTTCGAGCTCGCGAGCCGTCAGAGTTCTTGCCCTCGATGCGATCGAGCTCGGCGACGGCGATCGGATACTCGGCGTTGCTGGAAACTCCGTTCTCCTTGACCCAGCGGAAGTGAGGCAGCGCACGCTCGGGCCGCCCTTTCAGCGATTCGCGCAGTCCGAGGAAGGAATGGATCTCGGTTTTTCTCGATGCGTCTGTCGCCAGAGCGAGCAATTGCTGCTCCCCGATCTCGCCGTGCAGGAAACGGATGACCTCGTACGTCCATTGCTTCGAGTTACAGTGAGCGGCGGCGTTTGTGATGAACTCATTGGCTTTCGCAGGCTTTCCATTACGAAGCGCGGCGAAGTAGCCAATCAGGGCGGTGTGGACCGAAAGCTCATCGCTCCAGCCGATTTGTTCGAGCAGCTTTCGCGCTTCAGTTGAGGCCTCTGGTCGACCGGAACTCAGTAAGGCCAGCAGGCGGTTGTATCGCGGCCAGGTCGTGTTGGGTTCAAGCTGAAGCGCGTGGTTGAAGTCATCGATGGCCCGGTCAAATTCGCCTTTGGCCGCCAGGGCGATCCCTCGATTGGTGTAAGGCCGGGCGCGGTGGGGGTCGATTTGCAAGGCGTGATCGAAGTCTTCGATTGCCTTATCGAAGTCTTTCTTGGCGGCCCAGACGATGCCTCGGTTGGTGTAAGCCCGGACAAACTCCGGCCTGAACCGCAACGCCTGGTCGAAGTCGGCGATGGCCTTCTCGTGGTTGCTCTTCCTCTCCCATGCCCATCCACGGTCGTTATACGTGATGGCGTCTCTTGGATCGAGTTCCAGGGCACGGGAAAAGTCCGCGATCGCCTTGTCCTGATCGTTCTTGGCGAACCACGCCATTCCCCGGTTGGTGTAAGCGTCTTCCAGTTGGGGATCGAGCCCAAGAGCCTGGTTGAAATCGTCGATCGCCTTCTCGTTGTCTCCCATGCAATATCGCGCCCAGCCTCGTTTGTTGAAATTCCGGGCATTTTCCGGATCGAAACGAATGGCCTGGTTAAAGTCGTCGATTGCCTTGTCATACTGTTTCGCATCGGCCAAAGCGAGTCCGCGGTTGACGT
>JBAUOX010001232.1:0-8229 GCA_049579985.1 Isosphaeraceae bacterium
CCACAGGCTACCCCCCGGAAAGCCCCCCTCTTGAGAAAGTCCCGGAAACCGCCCTGAGATCATGGCACAAGACCTTGACAGCCCGGGTTCTCGAACGTAAATGTCTAGGTTGCCTCGCGGCGACCGATCGACTGACTGAGGGGGTCAGTCGCGGCATCGTCCGGGATCGAATTGCCGGCCCAGCCGGATTGCCGGCCCAGCCGGGCGGAAGCGTCCCGCTTTGGCGAAGGTTCACGAGTTCTCGTCCCCGAGGAGGACGTCATCGGACCGATCGAGCGTGGTTTGAGGGTAAACGAACAGATCCGCATTTCACCCGTGCGGGTCATCAATGCCGAGGGAGCGATGCTGGGCGTCATGCCCACCAGCAAGGCCCTCGAAGCTGCCCGCGAGGCAGGCATGGACCTGGTCGAGGTCGCTCCCAACGAGCGGCCCCCCGTCTGCAAGGTCATCGACTACGGCAAGTTCAAGTACACCCAGAAGAAGAAGCTTTCCAAGCAGAAGCAGCACCAGATCCAGGTCAAGGAGATCCGGGTTCGACCCAAGACCGGAGACCACGACATCGAAGTCAAGGTCAAGCGTGCCCGTGAGTTTCTCGAGCACAAGGACAAGGTGCTGGTGAACGTCCTGTTCCGGGGTCGCGAGCTCGCCCACATCGACGAGGGACGCAGAGTGATGGAAGAAGTGCTCCAGGCTCTCGAGGACGTGGGAAAGCTCGAGAAGAACCCCTCGATGGAAGGACGCCGGATGACCGCGATCCTTGCCCCGAGAACCTGAGCCGACGCCAGCCCCAACGACGCCAAGCCATGCAGGCCTTCGCCTGGTCGGGACGTCGCGCTGCCGCAGCCGCTGGCTGGAGATGCCTGCCCGCCCGCTCGCACGTTGGTCCTCCGCACACGTGCGAGTCGGGATAGGGCGGAGGTTTTCCTGCCTCGCGGCGGGTCCGGACGGCTCAGCCCGAGACTGTTTGGGACAAGAAAGTGCTCTATCCGTGACTGGACGTCAGGCGATCGCATGGGATAGAATGCCGGTCTTCCCAGCGTTGCGGCGCCGGAGCACGCCCAAAGCGATCGGCTCACACCGCGGCTCGAGCCTGCTGGTACCGAGTGCCTGGGTTCCCGGTGTGAGAACCTCGAGCCCGGCCGGTTGGCTTGATTCGGCCCGCCGATCCGCTCGACGGCAGTTGCCCGAGCGGCAATGGCCCCAGAGAGTTATCCAATGATCCGAGACGCGATCGAGTCGATGGAGCCCAGGCCGCTCACGGCGATGCGAGGGCCTCAGTCGAAACGACCGTGAGCACTGACAGGACGTATCGATCATGCCCAAGCTGAAAACCCACAAAGGGATGAAGAAGCGGTTCAAGGTCTCGGCCAACGGCAAGGTCCAGCACAAGCGATGTGGGTCGTCGCACCTGATGAGCCACAAGAGCGGCAAGCGGGTCCGCCGGCTGCGCAAGCAATCGACGCTCAACGTCGCGGCCGAATCTCGACGGGTCCGTTCGGCCGTGCACGTTCGCCCTGCCGTCAACCCGCTCGATGTGGAAGCAGGCAGGCTGGCGGCTCTGGCCGAGAAGGCCGAGACCTCGACCGGCACTCCGGGCGCCGGCGATCCGGCGCCGACCTCCGACTGACCGTGTACTGGCCGCCCCCCCCACGGACGGGCCGGCCCAGGACCCGGGCCGGTCGCTCCCTTGCCGGGGTTGCCTTCGTCAATCATCCAGAGATTCCCCATGGACCGGGTGCCTCGCGACGCACCCCCAGGTTTGAGATGAGACCCGAACGATGCGTTCCAAGAGCGGTGCGGCCCGAAATCAGTCGAAAAAGCGGCTCTTCAAGGCCACCAAGGGATTTGTCGGAGGCCGACGTCGCCTCCTGAAATCGGCCAAGGAAACCCTGTTGCGGGCCGGAATGTTCGCGTTCCGCGACCGCCGCGCCAAGAAGCGCGACTTTCGGAGGCTGTTCATCACCCGCTTGAGCGCCGCCGCCGAGATGCGCGGATTACGCTACAGCCGGCTGATCCACGGACTCAAGCTGGCCAAGATCGGGCTCGACCGCAAGAGCCTCTCGGAGCTGGCCATCCACGACCCCGGGACGCTCGATGCGATCGTCGCCCTGGCCCGCGAGGAACTGAATCGGCACGACGCGGCCGTCAAGTCTCGTCAGCCGGCAACGGCCGCTCACTGACCGCGAACGCCACGATGAGCTCTAACGATTCCTTGGAAATCGCGCTGCGTGAGCTGGAAAGCCTCGAGCAGCTCGGTATTGCAGCGCTGGTTGCGGCCTCGAGCCCCGAGGCGCTCGAGACTGCGCGGATCGAATATCTGGGCCAGAAGCAAGGTAAGCTCAAAGCAGCCCAGGAGCGGCTGCGTACGCTTGATCCGGCCGGCAAGCGTGTCTATGGCCAGCGATTCAACGGCGTCAAGCAATCCCTCGAGGCTGCCCTCAACGCCGCCAGATTGCGGCTGGAACGCCGCGCCGTGGCCGCCGGCGCGATTGATGTCACGCTTCCGGGAGCCATCTCCCGCCTGGGCCATCGTCATCCCCTCACCCAAACCGCCGACGAGCTGATCGACCTTTTCGGCCGGTTCGGCTTCAGTGTCGCGCGTGGTCCCGAGGTCGAGGACATTCACCACAATTTCGATGCCCTCAATATCCCGCCATCGCACCCCGCGCGTGATCCTCTGGACAACTTTTTCTTGTCCGAGGGTACCATGCTGCGGAGTCAGACGAGCACCGTGCAGATCCGGGTCATGGAAGCGCAGCGGCCCCCGGTGCGGGTCATCGCCATCGGCCGGGTCTATCGCCCCGACACGGTGGATGCAACCCATTCGTTCATGTTCCATCAGATCGAGGGCCTGATGGTCGATCGCGGCGTGACCCTGGCCGACCTCAAGACGGTGCTTCGGCTCTTCGCTCGGAGTTATCTCGGCCACGACGTGAAGCTTCGCTTCCGGCCCTCCTTCTTCCCGTTCACCGAACCGAGCGTCGAGGTCGATATGCTCTGGCACGACGGAGACCGATGGGTTGAAATGGGGGGAGCGGGGATGGTCGATCCCAACGTATTCCGCGCTGTGGGTTACGACCCTGAGGAAGTGACCGGTTTTGCCTTCGGTCTGGGGATCGAGCGGCTTTGCATGCGAAGGCATGGAATCGATGACATCCGACTGCTCTACCAGAACGACGTCCGGTTCCTTGACCAGTTCTGATCCCGGCCCGGCTTGCCGATCTTTGATCCTGACCCAACGTCCTGACACGACCAGGAAACCAACCGTTGTGATCGGATTGGATCCGAACCAAACCGACCATCGACTGACGCCTCTTCTCTGTTGACGGAGCCTCTCATGGAAATCGACCTCAGCCGCGTGATCGTCAGCAGCGGTGCCACCGCGCATACGACCCAGGTGCACCATCGCGATTTCTCGGAAATTTGCGCTGACGGCGGCTCCGCCAAGGAAGCCGCCGCTCACCTGGCAAACAAGCTGACCCTGGCTCTCGACACGGCCCTCACCGACTGGCGCCGCGAGACCATCGGCCAGGCGATCGCTGATGTCGAGGCCTTCGTGAAAAAAGACGATTGACCTTCAGCGGGCGGAGGGTAATGGCCATTGGCTCGCTGCCAGTGACCGGATGTCACTGCCTGTTTGCTGTTTGCCATCTGCCTTCTGCCATCTGCCATTTGCGATCTGGAATAGGAAATCTCATGTCCTCCGCCCGGTAAGGTGATCGTCACCTGCCGGTTGTACCCAAGGAGACACCCCGTTCATGACGACCCCGGAAGCCGTCCGTCACCCCAAGACCGTGAAAGCGGGCGCCTTGCATCGCGACATCGGGGTGCTGGACGCCACGATGCTCGTCATGGGAGCGATGATCGGCTCGGGGATCTTCATCACCTCGGCCGAGTCGGCGCGGCTGGTCGGGGCACCCGGCTGGCTCTTGCTGGCCTGGGCCTTGGCGGGATTGATGACGATCTCAGGCGCCATCGCCTCGGCAGAGCTGGCCGCGATGATGCCTCGCGCCGGGGGCCAGTATGTCTTTCTCCGGGTGGCTTACGGTCCGATGTTTGGCTTTCTCTTCGGCTGGTCGTTGTTCCTGGTCGTCCAGACCGGAACGATCGCGGCCGTCGCCGTGGCTTTCGCGAAGTTCCTGGGCGTGTTCTGGCCTGCGATCGCGGCCGATACCCAGCCGCTCTTCCGACCCGTGATCCTGGGCCACTATGCCGTTAGCCTTTCCAGCCAGCAGCTTGTCGCTGTGGCCTTGATCGTGATTCTGACGATCACCAATACCCGGGGACTCAAGCTCGGGACCCTGATCCAGAACACGTTCACATTCGCCAAGACCGCTGCGCTGGCCGCCCTGATCGTGATCGGCCTGACCCTGGGCTGGAGTGGAAAAGCGGCCGCCTGGACGTCGTCATGGTGGAACTCAACGGCCAACGGCTGGACCTCGCTGAGTGTGTATGACGGCCGGCTCCCGGTCGAGGGAGGGCCCGCGCTCATATTCCTGCTCGGGCTGGCCATGATCGGGCCGCTCTTCTCACAGTCGGCCTGGAACAACGTGACCTTCACCGGCGGCGAGACCCGCGACCCCGGCCGGACTCTGCCGCGGGCCTTGTTTCTGGGAACCACCAGCGTGGTCGCTCTCTATCTGCTGGCCAACGTCGCGTACCTGGTGTCACTTCCCTTCGCGGAGATCCAGCACGCCCCCGAGAATCGGGTGGGAACCGCGGCCATGGAGACCGCGCTGGGGCCGGGCGCCCGCTACGCGATGGCGGCAGCGATACTGGTCTCGACCTTCGGATGCGTCAACGGCCTGGTCCTGGCCGGCGCGCGGGTTTACTACGCGATGGCTCGCGACGGTCTCTTTTTCAAGAGCGCGGGCACGACCAATTCGCACCACGTGCCGGCAGTCGCGCTGGCGGCGCAGGGCATGTGGGCGGCGCTCCTGGCTTTGCCGGTGACCGTCACCACCGACCAGGCCACGCAAGCCGTCAAGTACGGCAACCTCTACAATGACCTGCTCGAGTACATCATCCCGGTCGATGTCAGCTTCTACACGCTCATGGTCGGGGCCGTGATCGCCCTACGAATCAAGGCGCCGTTCCTCAAGCGGCCGTACCGGACAGTCGCCTACCCGCTCCCCGCCCTGATTTACATCGCCCTTGCGGTCCTTCTCGTTGTCGATTTCATCTACCTCAAACCCAAGACCTCGGGAATCGGCTTCCTGATCGTGCTGGCGGGCATTCCGGTCTACCTGATCTGGCAACGGATCAGCGACCGGAAAGGACTGCGTAGAGGGCCAAAGGTCGAACCTGATGCGTGCTGAACGGTCAGCGACCCACCCCTAAAGGGTGTGGGCTTGGCGGATCGTTTCCGCCGTAGCCCCGGCTGACCAGGCTGAGGCTGAAACCCGTTGGTTTTTCGAGGGCGGGGTAAGCCTACGTTAGTTGGGTGAAAACACCGGAGGATGCGTTGCCAGTCTTCCGCTCTGTTCGGATGGGGTTAAACAGGTCTGAGGGTCTAAGCCGGTGCTCCATGCCGTTGCAAGCCCAGCTAACCTTGCCGAGGCGAACGTAACCCGCAGGGGCTTCGGCCCCGAGCGGTGAGCCCCTTATTGGGGCAACCCCGGCCGACCGTCGTGAGACAGGGCGGCCGGTTTTCCTTCTTTTCTTGCAGCATCGGAGGGCGCCGGGGGGAACCCCGCCTGCGGGGTCGCTCCCACCCCTGAAGGGCGTGGGTTTCCGCCGCGAGGAATTCTATGATCGTAAGCTGGAACTGGCTCACCGATTATATCCGGCTTGACATGCCGGCTGAGATCCTCGCCGACAGGCTCGCGCTGGCCGGGCTGAACCATGAGTCGACCTCCGAGGTCGAGGGCGATCTGGCGATCGACCTGGAAGTGACGAGCAACCGGTCGGACTGCCTGGGACACATTGGCGTCGCCCGCGAGATTGGCGTGCTCTTTGACAAGCCCATGCGGGTGCCGGCTGCCCGGCCGACGAGCTCAGGGCCGGGCGTGGGGTCGCGCACGGCGATCGCGGTCGAGGCGGTCGACCTCTGCCCCCGGTTCACGGCCCGCGTGGTCTCGAGCGTGCGAGTGGGGGAGAGCCCCTGGTGGCTGCGGAAGAGGCTGGAGACGATCGGCGTGCGGCCGATCAGCAACATCGTCGACGTGACCAACTATGTCATGTTCGAGTGCGGGCAGCCGCTGCACGCCTATGACCTTGATCGTCTGGCCGAGCACCGGCTCGTGGTGCGTCGCGGCCGCGCGGGCGAGACCCTCACGGCCATCAACAACCGGGTGTACGAGCTCGACCCCGAGATGCTCGTGATCGCCGACGCGACCCGCCCGGTCGGACTGGCGGGAGTGATGGGGGGGCTGGAAACCGAGATCGGCTGCGACACGACGAACGTCCTGATCGAGGCCGCGCAATTCGATGCCATGTCAGTCCGCCGCACTTCGCGCGCGCTGGGTCTGTCCAGCCCGTCCAGCTTTCGCTTCGAGCGGCCGCTCGACCCTGAGATCACCGACTGGGCCAGCCGCCGCTGCGCCGAGCTGATCCTGGAAGTGGCCGGCGGCACGCTCCATCCCGGCGTGATCGACGTCGGCGGACCCCTTCCCGATCGCGGTCCGATCACCCTCCGACTCGCTCAGATCGAGCGGGTACTGGGCATCCGGATCGAGCCTGGCGAAGTCCAGAACATCCTGACCGCCCTGGGGCTGGAATGGCTGGGGCGGACCGAGAATTCGGTCACCGTCCGCCCGCCGAGCTGGCGGCCGGACCTGGAGCGTGAGATCGACCTGATCGAGGAGGTGGCGCGGATTCATGGCTACCAGCACATTCCCGAGGATCGGCCTGTCCCCGTCACCAGCGCGCCGCGTGAGCTGCGCGAGCGGGTTGAATCCGAGGTCCGCGGCTTGCTGACGGGCCTGGGGCTGAACGAGGCGGTGACGTTCAGCCTGGTCGACGAGGCCCTGAGCCTGCCGGTCGGCCCGGGCTCCGGACCGCCGCCGCTACGGATCGAACATTCCAGCCGCAAACGGGAGGTCGCGTTGCGGCAGAGCCTGATTCCCAGCCTGCTGGCGGTTCGCCGGCACAACGAGGCCCACGGCAACCTCGATGCCGAGCTGTTCGAGATTGCCCATGTCTATCTTCCACGCCCTGACCAACCCCTCCCCGGCGAGCCGACCAGGCTGGCCCTGGTCAGCGGCCGCGACTTCCGGCAGATCAAAGGCGTGATCGAGTCGCTCCGCGCGCGACTGCACGTTGCCTCACCCCTGAGAGCTCAGCCGGTCGAGGTCGCACTGTTCGCACCCGGTCGCGCTGCCAGGCTCTTGCTGGGTGACATTCACCTTGGTTACATGGGCGAGGTCGATCCCGATCAGCTCGCGACACTCGAGCTCCGCGGAGCCTGCTCGGCGGCCGAGATCGAGTTCGCCGTTCTGATGCAGCAGGCGCAGCTCGTCCCTCTCTATCGTCCGCTTCCCTCGTTCCCCGCAGTTGTCCGCGACCTGTCCCTGGTGGTTTCCCGCTCATTGAGCTGGGCCGACCTGAGGTCGGCCGTGGTCGAGGCCACCGGTCCAACCCTTGCCGCCGTCGAGTACCTCGATACGTTCCAGGGGGGCAACCTCGCCGCAGACGAGCAGAGCGTTCACTTCAGCATGACCTTCCGCCATCCCGAGCGAACCTTGACCGGTGACGAAGTTGACCAAGTCGTCATGGCCATCGTCGATGCCTGCGCCTCCCGGCTGGGGGCCAAGCTACGGGTTTAGTGGTCAAGGAATCGACGGTCGCTGCTCGACGAGCCGTTGGTGCGAGCTATGAAAGTGAGTAAGCCACGCCGAGCGCGACGATGATGGCAGGCTTTCCAGCTTGACCTATTACCCCGGCAAGAAAGTTTCGCATCCTTAGCACATACTAACCCGACGCGCCAGCGAGGGCTCTGAGGCACTCCCCTCGCTGGCGCGTCGGGTTCGTATGAGCTTCTTCGGTGCCAGGGTAATACAATGCCTTTCTCTGGTGCCGGGGTAATGGCGTCATCAACGAGGCCGGTTGCTGCGTGATGATCACCGGCTTCCAGAAGCTTCAAGGTCGACCGACGAGGTGATCGTACTCTGAATGAGTACCAATCCAAGACCACAGAAGATCATTGCCGTCCTCGACGGCCAGTGCTCGGTAATGCAGGCCGATGCGTGCCGACCAGAATGGGCCGACTCGCCGAAAGTGAAGAGAGGG
>JBAUOX010001233.1:0-3772 GCA_049579985.1 Isosphaeraceae bacterium
TGCTGCTCTGGCTCCAGGAGGTGGCGTTCTCGATGTACGAGCTTGTAAAGATAGCATTGTGTGAAAGGTCTGTGCCAGAACGACTTACGTGCTAGCTCTCCGAACCAATTAAGAGGAATCTACTGAACTTGAAACTCGGTCTGACCCCGCAGAGATTCGCTGTCGGAAAAAGCGATGCGATGCGCTGTCGGTTGGCAATTGCCTTGAAGGCCCGTGGAGCACGATGCGCGTAAAGCCGATCGATCCCAAGTCCGCTCTAATCGGGCTCGAGGGGCGGGGCCACCTGCACAAACATCTCGAAGATAAATGCCGACGCAGATTACGGCCCTAGAGCCGCACGAAACCGCTGCCTGCTCCGCGCGGCTTTTGGTAATCTCAGACAGTCGGAAGTACGACGACGGGCATTCGGAGGGAGCTGCGGGCCGCCTGATTCAGCATTCCGGCATCAAAGGTGACGAGCTCGGTGCTCATAGCGGCGTTGAGTTCTTCCGCCAGCGCGAGGTAGATACCGTCGGCCGACCGACTGCACCCGAAAGCTCCCCGACTTTCCTCGGCCCTTTCTATGAGGCTCTTGTCCCCCGTAGGAGGCGGATGTATCTGTCGCATCAGCCTCATTAGGCTGAGAACTGCACTGCTATGTTCCACGGGTGTCAAAACGCCGTCACTGAGCTTTCTGCAGAAAACGAACAAGCATTCCACGATAATGACGCCAGGGGCGTAAAAGGTACAGCCCTTCCCGGAGTACTCCTTGATCTTTGCCTCGGCATTCGCCAGCTTGTCGGCTTCATTGGCACAGAGTGCGATCACCACGGTCGCGTCGATGACTACCGCGACGGGGCTAGTCGTCGTCCCCGAAGCCATACATTGCTCCTTCTCTCGCTTCTCGCAAATAGTCCTTTTTATCCTTCTTGGGATTCATGTCCTTTCGGATTTCTTCCAATTCCATCAACGCCTGCAGCATCTCTGTGTTCGGCGGCCGCTGGCCGTTCTCGGAGTCGGCCCCGTTTCCCGGTGTATCGGGATTGCTGACGAAGGTCACGCGAACGTGCTGCCCGGATAGAATCGATCCTTGGTTCTTCACATCTTCCCAGAGGCCTTCGATGCCCACAATGTCGTCCGGTCCGCTCGTGCCTTCAGTGAGAACGTCCCCCTCGTCTGTCGGCGCAAAGCGGGTGTTAACTGCCGTGAAGATGCCTTTATAGCCCGACTTCACTAGGAGCTCGAACGCTCCGACGGCGTTTTGGCGACTGTGCGCGGGAATAACCCTGCACTTGTTCTCGGAAAGCAAAGTCTGAACGAGCTCGATGTCCGCGTTGTCGCTCGCCAAGAAGACGGCTTTTGGCCTCCGAGACCTCGCTCCCATCCGGACTGTGTTCGCCAGCGTGTTCGGCGTGATGTATTTGATCATTCCTCAATCTCCTCTGGGCCGGTGAGCTCGACGGCTAAGTCCCACCGGTTGTTGACGATCTGCGGCGAGTGCGTCGCTATCACCGCGTCAAACGGCGACAGCTTGATGATCCGTTGCAAGTCCCGCAAGAACTCTTCCTGCCAGGCGATGTGCAGAGAGAGTTCCGGTTCGTCGATCAGGACGAGCGAATTCGCCCGCAAATGGAACAGCAACTCGTAGAGCACGACGACCTCGTGCTGCTCGCCCGACGACAGATCGGAGGCGTCGAGTTCCTCATCGGTGCGGGTCGATCGAAACCGAAATCCCTTGTCTTTGTGAATCAGCATTCTCTTATACTGAAAGTGGCCGTTCACGATCTCTCGAAACAAATCGATTCGTGCCGCAAGATCATCGAACACGCTCAGCTTCCGCTCGATGTCGTCGACATAAACCGAAAGCACTCCCCTATCTGCGTCGTCCATCTGCTGCGGCATCTCGAAGCCGGTTACCTCTCTCCCAAGGAGCCCCGCTTCCTCGAGACGTGCCCGCCTCGCCTCAATTGCTTGAAGCCGCGCTCTCAACGCCACCTCAGACAGGCTGATCTTCCGCTTCTGTTGCACATAGCGAATCGGGAACGTGCGGTCGAGAGTCTGGGCGAGGGCTCCATAGTCTTTTTCTTGCCTCCCGATTCGATCGGCGAGATCGGCCGAATGCATCATGATTGCTGGCGAAATCGCGGACCCGCTCTCATAATCCGCGCGCCGCCTAAACCGCCTCGGCGTGACGAGCCGTTGCGTTTCAATCAGGCGAACGTGTACGGCAGTGTTAAGGTGCTCGATCCACTTGGGCGCTGACTTCTGGACGAGATTGATCCCCTGCGGCAGGTACTCGCTGAACCGTTCGATGATCTCCTCCAGCGAGAAGGTCTCTTCGGTCGGACGATAGGTCCATTTGTTCGAGGCGATCCGAGACAGCGGAATGTGACGTTCTATCCATTCAAGAGAGCCAGGCGGGAGCGAACTCGGATCAATGTGCGGCGTCGGTTTATAATGTTCGATCTCGACATTATTCTTCAAATAGCCGATGCGAAGGGGGTGACGCGTCTTCGGGTGCTCAACCTCTTCATCGCTGTTCCTAGTGACGACGATACTCGACTCGTCATCAAAATCGAGGCGCAGCTCGGCAAATGGGATCGGTAGAAGTTCAAAGTAGCGAGAGTCGCACAGGCTTTTCACCATACGGAGAAGGGTCGTTTTGCCGAGGCCATTGAGCCCGTGGATGATAGTAATCTGTCCGTCGAGGTTTAGAGGAACCGAGTGATCGAACGTGTGGAACAGTTGCTTAACCGATATTCTCGACACTCGCATTGCCTGGCGACCTCGACTTAAGCATTGGTTGCCGGGTCGTTCCCCTCCACCTTCCACGCCCCGCATGGTTGTTTGTCGTCAGTCTGCAACGCCGACGCGCCAGCCAATTTTAGGTGAACAGAACGCCTCGAACGACCTCGGCTCCGCCACAAGGTAAATCTTCTGCGCCGCGAGCGACTCGTCAAGTGCGTCCGTCCTCACGGCCGAGGAGGCTCCTCCGAGGCCACCGATCGCGGAGGCCGAAGCTCGTGCATGAAGCGGGCGTCCTAGGAGGCTGTCCAATGAATTCGTCTTTTTTTGCCGTAAGTCCTTGCTAGCAAAGAAACTACTTTAATTAGGCGTGAAATCCGCAAGCCATTTGATGGCAAGGACTTATGAATTTCGAGGGGGAATTCTTGGACAGCCTCCTAGGCGTCCTCACTCGGAACCCGCTCCCGGTGCTCAGCTTCTCTCCGCTGCCGAAATACCCCGAAGAGCCGACGGATCATCGCCCCGGGTTACGTCGATTACCCGGGAGTACCTCGCTGGGCCGCTGCTGCTCATCGGTTATGTACTCGCCGTAACCCGAACTCGCGTAAACGCCTTCGTGCTGTCCCCAAGAGCTCGTGACTGATTTCTTGCCACCGCCGGGTCTGTTTCCACGACCCGGATTGCGGCCAGGGAACCCTGCCCCACCTCGATGACGGTCATTATGCTCGGCTGAACCATTTCGGTGCAAGCTCATCAGCTGTTTCAAGAGGCTCGTTGCGCGCGTCGGTCACATCGACCGAAGCCGGCTTTCCGAAAGGTGATCTTGGATGGCGATCGTCGGTCTGATGGGCGTTACCTCGAAATCAGTTGTCGTGGTCAGCACCGCAGCCTGTGGCAGACGACTCGGCGGTGGCCTAGCCCTCGACGGCCTCTTCACCGGCCTCGACCGTGCCCCAGAACGGACTGGGGACTCGCCGCCACGCCACATTCCGAGCCCGACCTCACTCCGCGCACATCATTGCGTGCCGAGCAGCGTGCATGTGCGCCC
>JBAUOX010001234.1:0-5700 GCA_049579985.1 Isosphaeraceae bacterium
CCCTCGAACTCGGCATCGTAGCGCGACGAGAGGACGGACTCGACCCCGGCCCCATTCTGCTCGAGTTGCACCTCCATCCGGTAGCCGCCGGGCGTCTTATCGCTGGCGGAGCCCAGGACCAGCTCACTGGAATCCACAGGGGCGGCACTGGCTGACCTGGGCTTCTCGCCAGAAGGCTTAACCGCCTTTTCGTCGGTCTTGGGCGCGGCCTGTCCCGGAGCCGCAACGTTCTTGGCCGCCGCCTCTGCCTGACCCACCGGCGGCTTGAGCTCGGCATTACCTTCCCCGGGCTTCTTGCCGGCCTTGAGCGGGTCTGCGGCGGCCTGAGCCGGGGCAGGGGCCTTCTTGGCGGGCGGCGGCAGCAGACCGAGCGACCGGAACAGGTTGGGGGCGATCATCACCCAGCCGAAGATCAGGAGGACGCAGAGGACGAGTCGTTTCTCATTGCTCATGGGAATGCAGACCCTGGGACCGCAGGCGATTGCTGCTGGGGCTCTTGATCAGACACACGCTCGCCTGGATGTGGCGGCCCGGTGCACTCCCTCAGCGATCCTCTGAACCGGCCATCGCCGTCTGGCTGGTCACCCGCTGTAAACGGACAGGATGCCGGAAAGACATCGCACCGACCGGAAGTTCGGGCGGGCGAGGACGCGGCGACTGGGACGACCCGCCCTCGCGGTTGGATGCACGTACTAACGTCCTTGTCGCAGCCGATCACCCAGGAACGGCTCGAGATCGGGAATGGCGTAAATCTTCTGGATGGTTTTCTCGAAGTCGTAACTCAGGCGGCGGAAAGTGATTCGGGGAGAGGCTGTGGCTTTCGCCTCGCTCCCCTCGTTTTCGCTCAGGCCGTCGTCGAGAATCAGGTAGCATGCCCGATTGTCGCCGTCGCGCGGCTGACCCACCGATCCCACGTTCACCATCAACTTGCCTTCGCCCATGGTGTACTCGTTGTCGATTTCCTCGGGCGCGAAGAACTGGAAGTTCTCGGTGAAGATCCCGGGCACGTGGGTATGTCCCTGGAAACAGTAGCGCTCAACAAGCTGGAACAGGCGCTCCATCTTGCGATGGTTGTAAATATCTTCCGGGAAAATATACTCGCTCAGGGGGTTCCGCGGCGAGCCATGCACGAAGAGGAAATGCCCCATCCTGTGGGTACGCGGCAGATCGCCGAGAAACTCCCAACGCCGCTCGTTGTTGGGCCGGTCCGTGGGGTTCTCGAGCTGGCTGCGGGTCCAGAAGATGGCTCGCTCGGCACCGATGTTGAACCCGTCCGGATCGAACATCGCGCCCTGATCGTGGTTACCCAGCAAGGTTGTCTTGCAGGTGTCCATGACTCGGTCGATGCACTCGCGGGGGTTCGGGCCGTAGCCGATGATATCACCCAGGCAAAAGATTTCTGAGATGTCCTGGCCCTGGATGTCGCTGAGCACCACCTCCAAGGCTTCCAGGTTCCCATGTATATCACTGATCAGAGCTCGCCGCACCGAGGAGAATCCTCCGACCGATCAGGCCCGGATGAGACGGGTAGCCGACGGTCCACTAATTGACGCGCGGATACAATCCGTACTGAAGACTAAATGATTACCGCGCGGAATTATATACTAAAGAAAGGTAGGGAAGGGGTCAAGTCCACGAATCCATGGTCCCAGATGCACCGCCGGCGCGCGGACCTGACCATCACTCCGGCAGCGCAGACTATGACGGGCGAATCGACGAATCTCCTGGTGATCGATACCTCGACCGACCAGCTTGCGGTGGGAATCATGTCAAGGGCCGGAGGCGTCCACGTTTCGTCGTTTCTTGCCACAGGCAGGCATGGGCGCGACCTGGTTCCCCGCATCGGCGACCTGCTCCGGGAGGCCAATCTGAGGGTCATGGATCTGGGAGTCGTCGCCGTGGGGCTGGGACCTGGCTCGTACACGGGACTGCGAATCGGTCTGACGGCGGCCAGGACGCTTGCTTACACCGCCGGCGCCGTTCTGTTGGGGTTTGACAGCCTGGAAGGTTGGGCGCGAACCGCACCCCCCGAGGCGCTCCGCGTGCATGTCGTGGCCGACGCCCAGCGTGGCGACGTCTATGCCGCCGATTTTCTCCGCGACTCTCTCCACGAACCCCTGAAGCTCGTGATCGCCAGCCGCATCGAGTCGCTTCAATCCTGGTCGCAACGGCTGGATCGCCAGGGGTTTGTCGTCGGACCCGGGCTCGGTTCGACCCGGATCCGCGCCGCGATTCCGGTGGAGATGCAGATCGCTGACGCCAGACCCGATCGGAGCAGGGCCCTCGCCCTGCTCGAGCTGGCGCGGCAGCTCTGCGCCGGGGTTGAGCACGTCGATCTCTGGACCCTCGAGCCGAATTATCTGCGGCGCAGCGCCGCGGAAGAGACCTGGGATGCCCGGGGCGCCCGGACGTCATGACGCGAGCGGTTGTCCCTGTGTCGTCTCAAGCACGCGATCGACGGGTCTTGCCCATGACCGATTCGTCTGATAACATGGATGACTCCACGGCGATCCGGCAGGGACAGGGCATCGGGAAGCGACAGCCGGTTCCCTGGCTGCACGTGGTGTTGGTCGAGCCCGAGATCGCTGCCAACACGGGGGCAATCGGCCGCACCTGCGTTGCGGCGGGTGCCAGGCTCTGGTTGGTCCGGCCGCTTGGTTTCCACCTTGAGGACCGTCACCTCCGCCGCGCCGGGCTCGATTACTGGGAGCATCTGGACTTGTGCGTGGTGGATGAGCTAGGCGAGGTGGCAGAGAGACTGGGCCGGAACCGCCTCTGGTCGTTCAGCACCAAGGCGGACTTGCTCTACACCGAGGCGGTCTTCGAGCCCGGCGACGCCTTCGTTTTCGGGCCGGAGAGCCGCGGCCTGCCAGGGTCGTGGCTGGAAGAGTGCCCGGATCACTCGCTGCGAATCCCGATCCTGCCCGCAGCGCGCAGCTTGAACCTGGCAAGCGCTGCGGCGATCGCTCTTTTCGAAGGAATCCGCCAGTTGGGGCTGAAGCAGGCGCCGGAGCTCACGGGTCGAACCCCCGGGACGAGGTCTTGAAGGATGGTCTGGAAAATCTCATAATGTCTCATTGCGCGGTCCCCGGGACGGGACCGCATTTTTGATTTTGCCACGGCCAGGGACAGGAACAGGCGGTCTCGGGTCGGGATGGCCGGCTCCAGGGTCGTGCGCGTGCGGGTCGATGTGGCCCCACGTTGGCCTTTTTTCCCGTTCTGTGGACCTCGCCTGGTGGCGGGGTCGGTCAAGGTGATCGAGCGATGGCGGAAGCACTGAAGATACGGGTCGAGCCGCGCGACCCGGCGAAGAATAAGGGGACCGGCACGCGGGCTGTCCGGCGGCTGCGCCGGCAGGGCCGCATTCCGGCCGTGATCTACGGGCACAAGCAAGAGGTGGTGCCGATCACTCTGTCCCACGATGATGTCTGGCAGATGATCAAGGCGGCCAGCCATCTGGCCGAGCTGGACCTGGGTGGCAAGACCGAGACGGTCTTGATCCGCGACGTCCAGTGGGACAATTTGGGTAAAGAGATCCTTCACCTCGACTTCGCCCGCGTCAGCGCCGAGGAGGAGATCGAGACCGACGTGAACATCGAGCTCCGCGGCCAGGCGGCTGGCATCGCCGAGGGAGGAATTCTCGAGCAGCTCGTCCATTCGTTGCGGATCAGGTGCCCCGCGGGCGCGATCCCCAGCTCGATCAAGGTCGATGTCGGCCACCTCAATGTGGACGACGGGGTGCACGTGCGTGATGTCAGCCTCCCGCCGGGCGTGACCGTCGATGCCGAGGGAGACCTGCTCATCGTTCACGTCGTGGTGCGGGGGACGGTGGCCGAGCCGACCGAGGCGGAGGCTGCCGAGGAAGCCGTGACCCAGCCCGAAGTGATCAAACCCGAGCGCAAGGAAAAAGAGAAAGCGGATTGACCACGGTCGTGCTCCCCGATTGACGGGAGCACTCGATCGCCCGCCCTACGGCGGTGGGAGCGGGGTATCTCCAGCCGCGAGCGACTGCCTTGGCGACGATGAAACTGGTGGTTGGTCTTGGTAACCCCGGTACCAAGTACCAGGGAACTCGTCACAACGTGGGGTTCGAGCTCATCGACCGGCTGGCCAGCGGAGGACGGGGCGCAAGTTTCACCCGCAAGTTCGACGGTCAGATGGCCGATACAGAGATCGACTTTCGCCGCGTCTTGCTGCTGAAGCCCGAAACCTTCATGAACTTGAGCGGCCGTTCAGTCGGCCAGGCAGTCCGCTTCTTCAAGCTCGAGCCTCACGAGATCCTGGCCGTCTGCGATGACTTGAGCCTGCCCGTGGGAAAGATCCGGATCCGGCCCGGCGGGTCCGACGGTGGACAGAAGGGCCTTCGGGACATTGCAGCTCACCTGGGAACCGACCAGTTTCCCCGGCTTCGGATCGGCATCGGCGACCAGGGCGACACCGATGCCGTCGATTACGTGCTCAGCCGCTTCCGCGGCCCCGAACGTGCCGTCATCGACGACAGCCTGATTCTTGCCAGCCAGGCGGTCGCCGTCTGGGTGACCCGGGGAATCGACCCCGCCATGAACCGGTTCAATGGACCAACCAACATCAAGCAGTCATAATTGCCAATATTCCGTCGCGATCGCCAAGCCGAACATCGGAGGAACCAGATCTTGCCAGCTAACACCTACGAGGGGATGTTTCTGCTCGACAGCACCAAGGCCGCGGCGGCCTGGGACGATACCGTCAAGCACGTGCATGACATCCTGACCAAGCATGATTCGGAGATCGTGGCCAGTCGCCAGTGGGATGAGCGCCGGCTGGCGTACCCGATCAACGGCCACAAGAAGGCGACGTATCTTCTGACTTACTTCAAGACCGACGGCACGAAGCTCAAGGATATCGTTGCCGACTGCCATCTTAGCGACCTGATCTTGAGAGAGCTCATCCTCAAGGTGCATCCCAAGCTGGAAGTTCAGCTCGTCAATCAGGCCATGACCTCCACGCCCAACGCCGAGGCGGAAGAGGCTGCTGGACGCGACGACGAGATGGACGAACGCCCTCGCCGGCGCCGCCGCGACGAGTGACCGGGCCAACTCCTTGTCAGGCTTCGCAGGTTCGCGCCGGATTCCCGGCAAAATCCTGAGTTGCAGCTTGCCAGCTAGGGAACAACCGTTTACCTTATGGTCAAGGGACTGACGAACCTCGGCATCCCGTCCCCGGCGCGAGCCGGCGAGGTTGGTCCGGTTTTCCGGCTTCGAGAAAGTTGCGGCCCAGATGCGAGCGATCGGTGGACCCGTGGTCGAGAAAGGAACCAGGCGATGCCCGACTTGAACAAGGTGTTTCTGATGGGTCGTCTGACATTCGACCCAGAGCTGCGAAGAACTCCGAGCGGCACGGCGGTGACCGAGCTGCGCATGGCCTCGAACCGGTCGTGGACCGGCCGCGATGGCGAGCGCCGGGAGGAGACGCTATTCGTTGACGTGACCGTGTGGGATCGCCAGGCCGAGACGTGCTGCCAGTACCTCCGCAAAGGTAGCTCCGTCCACGTGGAAGGGTCTCTGCGCATGGATACGTGGGATGACAAGACGACTGGCGAAAAGCGGTCGAAGATCCGCGTTCAAGCCGATCGCGTTCAATTCCTCGACTCGCGCCGCAGTGATGGCGGCGGCGAGTCCGGCGCGGCGGGTGACGACGAGCTGGGCGGCCCCCGGGCAGCCG
>JBAUOX010001235.1:0-1706 GCA_049579985.1 Isosphaeraceae bacterium
GTTCCCGATCTCTCGATCGTCCCCGAGGCGACTTTTCCAGTGAGGACCATCCTCACACGGTGGCAGTCGCAGGTTCGAATCCCGCGCCGTCCATTAGACTTACGTCGATTCTGCACTCTTTCGGTCCACGCTATCCACACGCTTGGTGGCGTAAGTGGTAGTGAAGTCGGAAGTTACCGAAGCGCACCTCGCCAATACTCAGGCAGCGCTAGTGCATAGAATCGAGGTTCCACAGTGCAGGTGCACCCGAAGAGACCTCGATTTGAATCCTGACGCCTTTCGTCTCTCCCTGACCCCTTTCGTCTCTCGGCGTTGAGCGTGGGTTTGCCATCTGGGGCCGCTTTCCGGTGCAAGCACGGGAGAGCGCACCAGAAACGTGGACCTGGTCAACTCTGACCGAAATTCTCAGGTTTCGGCGTTGGGCGGGGGTTTGCCATTTGGGGCCCTTTCCGGTGCAAGCACCGGATAGCGCACCGGAAACGTGGATTTGGTCAACAAGGTCTGAGGGTGGGCGCCAACTTGCTCGGCCGCAACCTCGACGGCAACCAGATCGCTTGGAAGCCGGTCATGGACGAGCCGACCAATGACCTGGATATCGAGACCCTGGACCTGCTCGAGTCGTTGCTGGTGGACTACCAGGGAACCGTGATGCTCGTCAGCCACGACCGCGCCTTCCTGAACGACGTGGTCACCAGCACGCTGGTTATCGAGGACGATGGCCTGGTGAAAGAGTATGAAGGAGGCTACGACGACTATCTCCGCCAGCGCCCCGCGGAGCCTGCCTCCCAATCTCGGCCGAATCCGGATGTTCCCAGGAAGAAAGCGGCGGATGCCCCCCGTGAACAGTCCCGCAAGCTGAGCTTCAAGGCACGCAAAGAGCTGGACGGCATGCCGGGCCGGATTGAACAGCTCGAGAAGACCGCGCAGGATCTGCACGCGGCGATGGCCGAACCTTCGTTCTACCGCCAAGATCGTGACGAGATCGCCGGCGCGAAGAAGCGTCTGGAGGACCTTGAGCGCGACCTGGCCGCTGCCTACGCGCGCTGGCACGCCCTGGAAGAGCTTGCCGGCTGACTCAACTTTCTCGTTGACGTAGCAGGGATCACTCCGCGATCGCTCTGGACATTCAGAAGCTTTGCTTTGATCGACCGGGGCGGGAAGCTCGCTGTCGTCGTCATCTGCCAAGGCCTCCAGCACTGAGCCATCATCCGTCTGCTTGGCGACTGGCTCGATACGTTCCAGGATCATTTTAAACCACGCGATATCGGGCTTATGTTCAACCCAAATGTCATCGCCTGTCTCCGGGTCTTTCACCTTATGCTCGAGCATGCCTTTCTTGCCCAGCGCCATTGCGATTGCCGTGGCGCCGAATTCGCGGTCGAGTGCCATCTCCTCGATCTGTGTCTCGATGGCGTCGCTGATTCGCCTGCCGCGGGAATAGCCGGCAGGGTTGCCGCTAGTGCCGGGTGGCCAGGGCGGACGGAGATTCTCAAGTTTCGGCGTTGGGTGTGGGTTTGCCATCTGGGACCCCTTTCCGGTGCGCGCACCGGATAGCGCACCGGGAACGTGCACCTGATCAACAAGGTCTGAGGGTGGGCGCCAACTTTCTCGGCCGCAACCTCCACGGAAACCAGATCGCGTGGAAGTACCGAGCATGTGCTGGACATGCAGGTATATTGTTTCGCGACGGCCTAAAACGTCAGGCG
>JBAUOX010001236.1:0-4807 GCA_049579985.1 Isosphaeraceae bacterium
GCGCCGGTGTGGCGGAAGCCCGTGGAGCCCAGTCAGGGACAGGTTCCGCCACAGCGCCCGCGCCGTCGGCAGGATCTCGGTGATCGGCGACGACGAAGCGACGAACGACAGTTCGTCGAATCGTCCCAAGCAACTCTCGCCCCGATGCCTGGAGGATTGCGGGAATGGCCGAGGCTCCCGCTGGGAGGAAGCCGGTGGCACGATCGTCTCGATCGTCCTGTTACGGCAGGGGAAATGTTGGAATCGACGGATTTTTCTTTCTGTTCGGTCTGTCGCCATATAATGTTGATGACACTGTCAGGCACGATAGACGAAGCGTGACCATGTCGAAGGAGACCGCTCTCATGTCTCGCACCATCCACGCCTTGCTGATCGGCATCGACGACTATCCCAGCCCGATCCCCAAGCTTCGCGGCTGCGTCAACGACATCGACGCCTTCGCGGCCTATCTGTCCGAGCGCGTGGCCAAGGACAAGGGCGTCGCAATCAAGTTGAAGACGTTGAAGAACGGTGAGGCCACGCGCCAGGCCGTCGTCGATGCCTTCGGCGACCATCTCGGAAAGGCGAAAAAAGGCGACGTCGCCCTCTTCTACTACAGCGGGCATGGCTCGCAAAAGCAAGCCCCTGAGGAGTTCTGGAAGCTCGAGCCCGACCACCTTGACGAGACGCTCGTGCTTTTCGATAGCCGGAGCCCGGGAAGCTGGGACCTCGCCGACAAGGAGATTGCCAAGCTGATCGGCGACGTGGCCGCGAAGGGGCCGCATGTCGCCGTGATCCTCGACTGCTGCCACTCGGGCTCGGGCACGCGCGAGATCGGCACGGTCACCCGGCGCGCGCCGACGGACTTTCGTCGCCGGCCGATCGAGTCGTTTCTCGTCTCCGTAGCCGAGGCCGAGGCGGCATCCGCCAGCCGAAGCGTCAAGGCGAAAGGCTCGACCCGATACACCCCACCGGAGGGGCGGCTTGTTCTGTTCGCGGCCTGCCGCGATGATGAGGAGGCGAAGGAATATGTGGGCGATGGCGATCATCGGGGGGCGTTTTCGTTCTTCCTCGGCGAGTCTCTCAGGAGCGCAGCGGGCGTGCCAACCTATCGCGACCTGTTCACCCGAACGTCAGCCCTGCTCTCCGGGCAGGTGAGCAACCAGTCGCCTCAGCTCGAGGCCACTCAGGACGACGATCTCGACGCCACTTTCCTCGATGGCGCAATCCAGCCGGCTCCTGCCGCGTTCTCCGCGCGCCATCAACAAGGACACTGGATCATCAACGGCGGCGCGACCAGCGGTATCCCCGCGCCCTCCGGATCGGATGCCGCCCGGCTTGCCCTGTACCCGTTCGATGCCCCCGCCGCACTTCTGTGCGACCCCGCCAAAGCCGTGGCGATGGCCAGAGTCGAGGATGTCCTTCCCGCGACCAGCCGACTCGCCATCGAGAACAAGGCCGCGCTCGATCCGAAGGCGACGTACAAGGCCATCATCGTCAGTCTGCCGGCGCCTCCGCTGCACGTGCTTCTGGACGGTGATGCCGCGAGCTGCGCCCTGGTCCGTCAGGCCCTGAAGACAGCCTCTCCCGAAGGAAAGCCCTCGCTCTTCATCGCCGAGGCCGCCAAGAAAGATGCGCCCGACTTCCGCCTCATCGCCCGCGACGGTCAGTTCGTGATCACCAGGCCCGGCGAGGACCGGCCACTCGTCGCTCAGATCGACGGACTGAACGAAGACGGGGCAAAGCGGGCCGTCGCGCGGCTGGAGCACATGGCCCGCTGGATCCAGACGGCCCGGCTCAGCAACCCCGCCAGCTCGATCCTCCCCGGCGATGTCAAATTGACGGTTCTGGTCGAGGGCAAGGAAGTTTCCGGCCGCGAGATCCGGCTCGAGTACCAGTTCAAGAATGGCAAGCAGGTCGCGCCCACGTTCCAGGTCAGCATGACCAACAACAGCGCGCGCAGGCTCTATTGCGGGCTGCTCGACCTGACCCAGCGCTTCCGGGTGAACGCGGGATTGATCGAGTCTGGATATGTCAAGCTGGAGCCTGGCGAGACGGACTGGGCGAATCTTGGCGAGCCGATCTCGGCGAGCGTACCCGACGAGATCTGGAAACAGGGGGTGATTGAATTCAAAGACTTGCTCAAGCTGATCGTCTGCACCGAGGAATTCGACCCCCGGCAACTGGAACAACCCACCCTCGACATGCCGAGAACCCGGAGCACCGGCGGCACACGAGGCATTCCTCGCGGCGGCTCGCTCAATCGTTTGATGCAGAAGGTCCAGACCCGCGACCTGGGTGCCAGCGAGCCGGAGTTCATCGACGACTGGCAGACCGCCGAGGTCTCGTTCACGACGGTCCGGCCGCTGGCGACGACGTCCGTACCGGCCCAGGGGCAAGCCGCGGCGACACTGAGCGGCGGGGTCAAGCTGGAAGCGCACCCTGCGCTCAAGGCCAGGGCCCGGCTGTCGACCGCGCCGCTCTCGACGCGCGACCTGGGCAACGTCACTCTCCCTCGGCTGCTCTACGACGACCCGAGCGTCTGCCAGCCCTTGACGTTCACCGTCAGCCGCGGCTCCGACCCGGGCCTGAGCGTGCTCGAGCTGACCGACGTGAACGACCCCGCCCTCGTCACTCCCGACGCACCGCTGCGGATGACCGTCCCCTTTTCATTGCAAACCAACGAGCACGTGGTCCCGGTCGCTTACGACGGCGAGTTCTTCCTCCCGCTCGGCCGGGTAGAGAGCCGAACCGCGGACGAGACCGTGATTGCCCTCGACCGACTCCCCCCGCCGCTGGCCGATTCACGGTCGCTGACCGGGGCGATCAAGATCTTCTTCCAGAAGGTGATCAGCAAGAAGGTCGGGCTGGATTTCCAGTACCCGATCCTCGGCGCTGCCGATGTATCGCCCGATGGAGCCGTGAAGCCGATCCGCGACACCATCCAGGTTCGCGACCGCGTGGCGAAGGCCCAGCGCATCCTCTTGTTCGTCCACGGCATCATCGGCGACACCCAGAGCATGGTCCCGAGCGTCCAGCTTGCCAGGCTGGCCGACGCCCGGCCCCTCGCCAGCTTGTATGATCTGGTGTTGACCTTCGACTACGAGAACCTCAACACCACGATCGAGGAGAACGGCCGCTTGCTCAAGAAGCGGCTGGAAGCCGTGGGCCTCGGGGCGGGGCACGGCAAGACGCTCGACATCGCGGCGCACTCGATGGGGGGCCTGGTCTCGCGCTGGTTCATCGAGCAGGAAGGGGGCAATCAAGTCGTCCGCCGGCTCGTGATGCTGGGCACTCCCAACGGAGGATCGCCCTGGCCCCAGGTCTTTGACTGGGCGACAGTCGCGCTCGGGCTGGGGTTGAACCACCTCACCGCCATCGCGTGGCCGGCCTCGGTCGTGGGCGGCCTGGCGGCGTGGATCGAGAATCCGACCGTGGCTCTCAACGAGATGCTCCCCACCTCCAAGGTTCTGGAGGCACTGAAGCAAAGCCCCGACCCCGGCATCCCCTATGTCATGCTGGCCGGCAACACGTCGATCATTCCGGCGGCGGCCGAATCGTCGAACGGCGGCAATGCGAGCCTGCTTGCGCGGTTGTTGACGCGCCTGACCTCGCCCGAGCTCCTTCACAAGGTGGCCATCCCGTTCTTCCTCGACCAGGAAAACGACGTGGCCGTCTCGGTGGCGAGCATGGAGAACATCCCATCCGGCCGGAAGCAACCATTCGACGTCCGTCCCGTCGCCTGCGACCATCTGAGCTATTTTCGCGACCCCGAAGGTCTCAAGGCCCTGGCGACCATCCTGGCGGAAGCCGTCTGACGACGAAACCACCACTTATCAAAGTGCCGACCACTGACGGAATCGTCTGGGCGGACCGGACGGGAGCCGAGATCAGTACTCGTCGCCGCTGATCAGGTTCCCGTCGGCCCGGTTCCCGAGCGAGTGATAAACGGACGTGCGGATCTTCTGGCTCAAGAACCGGACCGAGCCGTCGCCGAAGACGAAGTTGCTGCCAGCCGGATGCCGGCTGCCGAACCCGCCCACGAACTCCGATTCTCCCAGCTTCGCCAGGCCCGCGGCCTCGTCCGCGGAGAGGGTTGCGGCCGGCATGGCGCCCTTCTTGCTGTTGGCGGGCATTCGGTTCAAAGTCTCCCTCCGCGGATCGGATCGTTGACCAGCGATCCGGCTGTTCGGGGGTTTGGGCCAGCAGGCCAAGGATAAGCAGGGAACCGGTCAGTGGACTGAGTGTCATCGGCAAATCCTCTCCTGGCCTTCGACTCGATCAGCCCCGGCCGCCCTCACAGCATGTCTCGCAAATGGTATGGCACCGCGAGCACACCAGCCTGCCACGCTGCTCGATCAGCCTGCCTCCGCAGACGGGGCACTAAGGAGGACACGAGTCGCGGGTTTGCTCTTGCTTTGGTGAGGCCGGTGCCTTCGGAGAATCCATGATCGCTCCTGTTGCCGCAACCGAGGGATCACGAGTCGTCAGTTCGTTCGGCGCGATGTTTTTCATCCTAGAAGAGTTCCAGGGAATAAGGAAAGTCCATGACTCGGGCCGAGGCCCCTGTCACGGAAACTGAATGAGGTCCCATCAGGACGGAGCACTCACGGATCGGCAGGATCGCCCCTGCCAAACCGTTGCCACGAGCAGCCGGGCGGCCGGGCGGGTTAGCGCGTTTTACCGTTGAGTCGCAGGCGCGGCGGGGCCTCCTCTCCTTCTCCCGCGGGGAGCGGGGGGAACCCCGCTTGCGGGGTCGGGCCGGAACGGCCGGATGAGGGGATTTGCGGGCCAAGGCACGCAGCTCAGCCCTCATCCGCCCCTGCGG